>NZ_CP176417.1:2726590-3029545 GCF_046245175.1 Lysinibacillus sp. 38-6 | reverse complement strand
TAACAAAGTTTTGTCAACTCGATACGATGGTAACTGTAGTGGATGCCAATCGCTTTTGGCATGATTTTCAGTCAGGGGAAAGTTTGCTAGAGCGTAAGGAGGCAATTGGTGATTTAGATGAACGTGATGTGGCAGATTTATTGATTGATCAGATAGAATTTTGTGATGTTTTAATACTGAACAAGTGTGATCTAGTGAAGGAAGATGAACTTGAACGATTAGAACGGATATTGCGTGCGTTACAGCCTGAGGCAGAGCTTATTCGCACAATAAATGGTGTCATCGAACCAAGTGCCATTTTAAATACAGGAAGATTTGATTTTGAGCGCGTATCGGAATCAGCAGGATGGCTAAAAGAATTAGAACTCGGGCATGAAAACCATACACCTGAGACAGAGGAGTATGGTATTGCTTCATTCACGTATAAGCGCAAACTACCTTTCCATCCGATGCGTTTTGTAGAGTGGTGTGATCATATGCCAACAACCATTGTGCGAGCAAAGGGCATTATTTGGAGTGCAAAACATCAGGAAGTGGCATTATTATTATCACAGGCAGGTTCGTCTGCGAAAATTGAACCGATTTCGTATTGGGTGGCAGCATTACCTACAGCGCAACAACAGGAGGTCTTTGTGCAAAGCCCAGAGGTATTGGACGATTGGGATGAAGAATTCGGTGATCGTATGACACAGCTAGTGATAATAGGTATAGACTTAGATAAAGAAGAAATTATTAAAGGGCTTGATGCATGTCTTTTGACAGCGAATGAGTTTGCGGAGCCTTGGGATCATTTAGAGGACCCTTTCCAGTGGGAGTGGAGGTAAAGAGGCTACGTTTCGCTTGTCAGAGGAGGAGGCTTAAGCCACGTCCTCCGAAAATTGAGCAAATCGTAACGGGAGTCGTCTAGCACATAGGATTTGCTCATGGAAGGAAACGTTAGACAAACGGAATCTACCACACTACTTTTGTGGTAGATCCTTTTTAAATACATGATTATAGTTGGTTGCATCACGTAATGCCTTTTCCTCTATTGGAATGCGCACAGAAAGCATTGTGATGTTTAACAGTGTAAAGCAAAATGCTGTGAGGTAGGCTTGAAACATAATAGGCAGTAGTAGAATTTCTAAACTAACGACGGCATAATTTGGATGGCGCATAAATGTATAGGGTCCTTTGCGCACAACTTGTGCATCGGGCAAAATTAATATTTTCGTATTCCAAAATGGACCTAATGATCGTATACACCAAATACGTAAAGCTTGCACTAGAAGGAACAAGATGAAAAATAACGGGAATAAGGGCGATGGACCGTTTTTGTTTGAAACGACTTCCACTATTAAAAATAGAAAAAAACTAACATGCATAGCTACCATATATGAATAATGGGAGGCGCCAACTTCATAAGCACCTTTAGCAAGCATCCATTTTTCATGACGTTTCGCTATTAAAACTTCTGTTAACCTTTGTACAATAACGAGAATTAAAATCGTGTAAAAAAGCATGTTACTCCCTCCATTTAAGTAATACAGCTTCTGCACAGAAACCGGGACCGAGGGCGACAAGTAAGCCATTATCATCTACTTGACCTTCGTTTAACATAAACTGCTCAAGTACATACAATACCGTAGGCGAGGACATATTACCGTGGGTGCGCAATATTTCCCGAGAAATGTCGGTTTTTTGTTCAGCAAGATATAAAGTATCCTCGTAGGCTTTTAACACTTTTTTTCCCCCAGGATGGGCAATAAAGTGATCGAGCTGTTCACTGTAAAGCTGTTGTTCAAGTAAAAATTGCTCAATAAAAGGACCGAGCCAAGTGGTAATAATGGATGGAATACTTTTTTGAAAAACGACATGAAGCCCGTTATTTTTTATATTCCAGCCCATAACATTTTCCGAATCAGGCATCCACTTAGAGCCTGTTGTCACAATGGAAGGCGTGACTTTTTTTGTTGGTATCGCTACATCGTCTCCACAAACAAGTATGCAGGCTGCTCCATCAGCAAATAGGGAAGCACCTATCAAATTACTTTTAGAAAAATCATTTTGCTGAAAGGTCAAGCTGCAAAGTTCAACACATACAACGAGTACCTTTGCTTGCGGATGCGCTTTGCAAAAATCATAAGCACGACTTACACCAGCAGCGCCACCTGCACAGCCTAACCCCCATAGCGGAATGCGCTTTAGCCTATCTGAAAATGGAAGTTGATTCATAACACGAGCATCAATACTTGGTGTAGAGATGCCTGTACTACTGACGAAAATAATTGCATCAATATCCTGTGGCGAAATAGGGGCTGCTAAAAATGCTTCGTTTTGTAAACAAGCTTGAATTACTTCAACGCTATATTGTGTTGCTATCTCTATATATAGATTGTTGCGCTCTTCAAAAGTATGCTCATGGCGATGCCACTCAGCAGGTACGCAAAAATGGCGAGTGTCGATACCGCCATTATCAAATACTTTTAAATACCGCTCTAACTTTGGGATCTTTTCATAAAAAAGCTCCTTCGTTAAAGCCTCAGCGTTTGCCTGCTGCAATGTATATGGTGGTTGATATGTGCTAATGGAAAGGATTTTTGACAATTCAACAACTCCTTTGAAAATAGTGGTCTTGTTCATTGTATGCTCAAAGGAACGGTAGACATGCTTCAATATAAGTTTGACATTTTAGAATAATTTATATATATTGGTAATAACTAAAGCGAGAGTAGGTGATGTGATTATGATGAATAGAGCCGTTTTTAACGAACTGCAATTCGGTTTGTTCAATTTCACACGCCTAAATACTGCAATTTAACCGTGTCTGTAGAGTCTAGACTGCTACGTGACAATGGCTATTTGTATTCTTTTTAAACGTGCCTGTGAAACCTTGAAACTGCCGAATTGCAGTTCCAAGGTTTTTTTATACTTGTTACGCAAACAAAGCGTAATCGATAGACACATTAGGAGGAATACCAATTGAATTTAACAACATTAGGATTTTCAACATATTTTGAAGAGCAGTTCACTGCTTTTAAAGAAGAGTCAAAGTTAGCGAGCTGTGTACCTGCACGCGTTACATTGGAGCATAAACATTCATATCGCGTGTTAGCTGAAGATGGAGAATGGCTAGCGACAATCGCTGGACATTATGCTTATACTTCGCTTGCCAGAGAGGACTATCCAGCAGTCGGAGATTGGGTACTTGTTGAGAAGATGGCAGGAGAGGAAAAGGCGATTATTCATAAATTGTTTAAGCGCAAGTCTGTTTTTTCTCGCAAAGTTGCAGGTCTGGAAATAAAAGAACAAATTGTCGCATCGAATGTTGATATTGTGTTACTTGTCATGAGTTTAAATGCGGATTTCAATATTCGCCGTTTAGAGCGCTATTTAGTAGCTGCTTGGGATTCGGGAGCAAAGCCAATCATTGTGCTGACGAAGGCTGATTTATGTGATGACATACCGAGCATGTTACGTGAGGTGGAGCAAGTCGCATTTGGTGTGGATATTTTTGTAACGAGTGCGCGTTCTGGTGAAGGCGTAGCAGCTATTCAGTCGCTCTTTACAGAAGGGGTGACAGGTGCACTGCTCGGATCATCAGGTGCAGGGAAATCTACATTAATGAATGCCTTGAGTGGCGAAGAAGTGATGAAAGTGTCAGGTATTCGTGAAGATGATGCTAAAGGGCGCCATACGACAACACATCGAGAATTAATTGTCTTACCAAGCGGTGGCTGTTTAATTGATACACCTGGCATGCGTGAGCTGCAATTATGGGACCAAAGCGAAAGTCTATCGTCAAGTTTTCGTGATATTGAGGAATTTGCGTCCGCATGTCGTTACAGAGATTGCACACACCAGAAGGAACCGCACTGTGCTGTTCAACAAGCCATCATTGACGGAGACCTTGAACAATCACGCTTGCTTAGCTATTTTAAACTGCAAAAGGAACTTGCGTTTATTGAGCGTAAAACAAATGTGCAGGCAAAACTAACTGAGCAACGCAAATGGAAGCAAATTGCGAAAGGATTAAAGAAAGGCAAGAAATAGTACTGGAATATAAAAAGCAACTTCGCAGTCTTTTGCGAGGTTGCTAGCAGTTGAAGGAGATGCACAGTGACAACTATTAATCATATTTTATTTTCTGTTTCTAACTTAGAGCAATCCATTGCATTTTACCAAAATGTTTTGGGTGCGAAGCTATTAGTGAAAGGGAGAAGCACGGCTTATTTTGATTTAAATGGGATGTGGCTAGCGCTCAATGAGGAAGCGGATATTCCACGTAAAGAAATACATCAGTCCTATACACATATTGCATTTTCGATTGAAGCGGAGGATTTCGATCAAATTTATGACAAGCTTGTCCATTATCAGGTCAATATTTTAGAAGGTAGACAAAGAGCTGAGCAAGATAAACAGTCGATTTATTTTACCGACCCGGATGGTCATAAACTTGAATTTCATACAGGTACGTTGCAGGATCGTCTAGCGTATTATAAAAAGGAAAAAACACATATGGAGTTTTTTGATTAACAAGGGCATGAGATTTACATGATATTTCTGTGAATTCTTCACTATTCTACCAATGTCCCAATGTTTACATTGCATTTCATAAGGGAAAAGAGTAAAATAGTGCCAAACTATAACATAGCGTTGAAAAGGAAAAGTAAACTGGACAAGCATTTGATAGAGAGCCTCTGTTGGTGGAAATGAGGCAAATGACCCCTTTTGAAAATGACCTTTGAGCTTCGTACCGAAAGCATTTTTGCGAGTAGATTACGACGAGATGGGCACTCGTTACAACAGCGGCAGTATCTCTTAAATGAATGCAAGACGTACTGATTGAGGCAAATAGTGTGAGCTATTTGTAAATATAGGTGGTAACACGGGTATACTCGTCCTAATCAGTCATGATTAGGGCGTTTTTTTTTTATCTTCAAAAAGCGCATAGATGCTAAGCGAAGATAATGCCATTGCTAGCTGGCAACGTTATTTTTTTGTCAGTATGCAAAAGGAAATTTTACTCGATTGAGGGGAGCAACTTAGGATGACAATTGTAATTGGAGGAGCATGGCCATATGCGAATGGCTCATTGCATTTAGGGCATATTGCCGCATTACTACCAGGTGATATTTTGGCTAGATATTACCGACAAAAAGGTGACAAAGTATTGTATGTATCAGGCAGTGATTGCAACGGTACGCCGATTTCGATTCGCGCTGCACAGGAAAACACGACGACCAACGCGATTGCTGATCGCTATCATCAAGAATTTACACAATGTTTTCATGACTTAGGATTTACGTACGATTTGTATACGAGAACGGATGCTCAGCATCATCATGACTCGGTGCAGTCTCTTTTTTTACAGCTGCTAGCGAACAATTATTTATACAAAAAGAAAATTGAACAGGCTTACTGTGAAACGGACAAACAATTTTTGCCTGACCGTTTTGTAGAAGGGATTTGTCCGAATTGTGGAGCGAAGGCACGTGGTGATCAGTGCGATAATTGTTCACAAATTTTAGATCCACTCGAATTAATCGACAAGCGCTGTAAAATATGTGGCAATGAGCCTGTGATTCGAGAAACGGAGCATTTTTATTTTACGTTTAGCCAATTCCAAGGAAGGCTTGAAACGTATTTAGCAGAGGCCAAGGCGGACAAACGCTGGCGAGACAATGCCTTAGGCTTAACCGAACGTTATTTAGCAGAAGGTGTACCAGACCGTGCTGTTACTCGTGATTTACCAAATGGGGTTGACGTACCAGTTCCGGGCTTTGAAGGAAAGAAAATATATGTGTGGATTGAAGCTGTAGCAGGTTATTTAACAGCAAGCATTGAATGGGCAAAACAACACAATATCGCGATTGAAGATTTATGGAACGAAGAAACAGTGTCCTATTATGTGCATGGCAAAGATAATATTCCTTTCCATACAGTTATTTGGCCAGCAATATTGATGGGTATAGGGGCGAGAGCGTTGCCTACACATATTGTTTCCAATGAATATTTAACATTGGAAAAACGAAAATTATCAACGAGCCAAAATTGGGCGGTGTGGGTGCCATATATTTTAAGTCGCTATGACGCAGATTCGATTCGTTATTTTTTAACAATAAATGCACCGGAAAATCGCGATACTGATTTTTCGTGGCGAGAATTTATTTATAGTCATAATGGAGAGTTGCTAGGCGCTTACGGCAATTTTGTCAATCGGACGTTGAAGTTTTTAGAGAAGTCGTTTGACAGTCATGTGCCACAGGTGGATGTCGATGGGACGGTAAGGAAGCAAACAATTGCGTTGTTTAGCGATGTTGGTGTGGCGATAGAAAGCGGACATTTTAAACAAGCGCTAGAGGAGATTTTTGCATACATTCGCGCAGCCAACCGCTATTTTGACGAACAGCAACCGTGGTTACAAGTAAAGGACAATATAGAAGCTTGTCAACAAACGCTCGCGACATGTGTTTATATCATTGCGAATTTAGGGCAAGTGCTACATCCGTTTTTACCGTTTTCTACAGAAAAAATTCGAGGCATGTTAGGCATAACAGACTTGATGTGGCATGAGCAGGTGGAGCTACCGAAAACCATTGGTGAAGTGACACCGTTATTTGAACGGCTTGATGTAGAGCTTATTGAAGAAGAATATCAGAAGTTAGTTAACGATAGTCAATAATTGTTTGAGTGCCAAATTGTTTGAGTGCCTGGCACTACGATTAACAAATTTACTGCGCTTTCTGTGATCACACTGTAAGCCGCAACAACCGCTAATACGCGGTTTGTTGCGGCTTACGTATTGTGATTAGCACAGAAACTTATTTGTTTTGAAAATTCAGATTTGTTTGAGTGCCTGGCACTTTAATTTAGGCACTTTAGTTCATCACTGGGGTTAAGTTTGCAACGACGATGCTGTTGATGGCATTGATGTACGCCATTGCACTGGCTTTTAAAATATCTGTATCTGCTGCTTTTGCAATATACTTTTCGCCTTCGTGCTCAATCGTAATTTTTACTTTACCAAGCGCTTCTTTACCACGAGAGACGCTGTTAATATTATATTCCACAAGTTTTACATCTATTTTCACAATATCTGCAATGGCAGAATATAAGGCGTCAATTGGACCAGAGCCGACTGCACTTGCTTTTAATACCTCGCCGCCTTTGCGAATTTTTACACTAGCGGAAGGGAAGCTTGTATTGCTGACGACTTGTAAATCTTCAATGTCAAAAAATTGCTCGCTATAATGAGTAGCATTCGCATGATTGGCGTCATGCTTTTCATAATAACTTTCCACAATAACATATAGATCATGGTCATACACTTCTTTTTTTGCATCAGCTAATTTTAGGAAACCATCGAAAATCCCTTCGAATTCCTCAGTAGAAAGATTAGAGAAGCCTAACTTTTCAAGCGCATTTTTTACAGCATGGCGCCCTGAACGAGCTGTTAAGACAAGTTCCATATCATCTAGACCAACATCTTCTGGATGAACGATTTCATATGCATCACGAGATTTAAGTAGACCATCTTGATGGATACCTGAAGAGTGTGCAAAGGCATTGTCTCCAGTAATGGCTTTGTTCACCTGTACATCTAAGCCCATAAAGCTAGAAACAAGGCGTGATGTGTTCATGATTTCTCTGGTGTTAATACGTGTATCCGCATTGTAAATAGCACTGCGAGTTTTCAATGCCATGACAACTTCTTCTAGTGCAGCATTACCAGCACGTTCCCCGATACCATTGATGGTACATTCAACTTTGTCTGCTCCGTTTTTGATAGCGGCAAGTGTGTTAGCCGTCGCCATCCCTAGGTCATTGTGACAGTGTACACTTAGTAAAACACTGTCATTTAGATTTTTCATGCGGTCATTCAGCTTATAAATCATAGCGCCAAATTCTTCTGGTTCAGCAAAACCGACTGTGTCAGGCACGTTAATCATCGTTGCACCAGCCTTCATCACTGCCTCAATTGTTTTCCATAGATATTCAAAATCTGAACGAGAAGCATCTTCAGTTGAATATTGTACTTGTGGTAAAAGTGTTTTTGCATATTTCACAGCATCTATGCCAATTTGTAGTATTTGATCTTTCGATTTACTAAATTTCTTTTCAACATGGATATCAGAAGTGCCAAGTACCATATGAATCATTGGATTTTCAGCATATTTTACAGCGTTATATACAGAATCAATATCCGCCTGTACAGCTCGTGCTAAAGCTGTAATCATAATGTCATTTGTATTACCAACCTTTTGTGCGACAGCTTTTACCGCATCAAAGTCACCTTGTGATGAAGCAGGGAAACCAGCTTCGATAATATCGACGCCTAATTTTTTGAGTTGCTGTGCAATCTCTACTTTTTCGTATAAGTTCAGTTTTGCTCCTGGCACTTGCTCTCCATCACGTAAAGTTGTATCAAACACCCAAATTTTTCTTCCCATTTTCAAACACTCCTTTTGTTGTATTAAATAAAAATAAAAAAACCCGCCTCTATATAAAAATATAGAGACGAGTTATTTGCTCGCGGTACCACTCTAATTGACCTTTCCTTTACAGAAAAAGCCCCCTTATCGACAGCTATCACTGTCTATCCAAATAACGGTGGAAACCGACATCCCTTACTTTTAAACCGACATGCAGCTCACTAAACGTAGTGTACAGAATCGATGAGGTTCAGGGTGTAGCTCATGGATGAGTTCAAAATGTGTGCCTACCGGTTTCCACCAACCACCGGCTCTCTAAAAGTACACGGGCATTTCTACTACTTCCAATCTTGGCTTACAATATGTTGTTGAAAGCTATAATACGTTGATATTGTCAGTATGTCAACAATATTCTAAAAATTATTTCTTTTCAGTTTTAAAGAAAGCTGTTTTATTTGTGGTGAGTAAGGGGATTTTTTATGTCGTTTATTTCACAAATAATTGGATTTTTTTATGAGATAATAAGAAGCGATTTTATACATAGAAAGTAGGTAGAGCGGTGCAATTTGTCTTTGATTTAGATGGTACGATTTGTTTTAAAGGACAGCCTTTAAGTGCGGGTATAACCGCTGTGTTAGAGGATTGTCTACAACATGGGCATAACGTCATTTTTGCTTCCGCACGTCCCATTCGAGATTTATTACCAGTATTGCCGGAGTCACTGCGGCAATTGCCGATGGTGGGAGGTAACGGAGCGTTTATAGCGGTAAATGGTGAAATACGAGAGAATGCAGCATTTGATGGAACGACCGTGGAGGCAATTAAGGAAATTATTGCAGCATATCAATTACCCTATTTAGTGGACGGTGACTGGGATTATGCCTACACAGGCAGTGAGGCACATCCAATTTATCAAAATTTAGATCCACTAAAGCTTGCTAAAAAAGTGGTTTTACAAGACTTGCAAGCTATCGTCAAAATTGTATTATTCCCAGGTGCACATCATCAAGAAATTATGACACAGCTACAGAAGCTTAATATTTCATTGTATGAACATACTTCTGAAAATATCGTGGATATAAGTCCTAGTGGTATTGATAAATGGACAGGTTTGCAGAAATTAGGTGTAGTGAAAAATCAATTTATCGCCTTTGGTAATGACGCAAATGATGCCCCGATGTTTAAACAAGCACTCAAAAGTGTTTGTGTTGGGGGCCATGAAGTAAGCAAGCTTGCTACTTTACAAGTGCCAAGTGAAGAAGCAGAAGTAATCAAAATAATAAAGCACCTACTAGAGTGCCAGGCACCCAAACAATTTTGAATTTTATGAATAATAACCAATTAAACCCCACTACGCTTCCTGCTTGCAATTGCATGGAAAGCGTAGTGGGGTTTTTACTTGATAAAAGGTATATGCGGTGCCAGGCACTCAAACAATTCAAGGCACTCAAACAATTCCGTACACTCAAACAATTTCTTTACTACTGTACTTTAAAGCGAGAAACTTGTGATTGCAATTCTTCCGCCATTTTCGATAAAGTAGCGGCTGAAGCTGCAACTTCTTCAATTGTCGCCAGCTGCTCTTCAGAAGAGGAGGCTACATTTTGAATGTTAGAAGAGGACGTTTGGGCAATTGTTGCAATGTCATCAAAGGATGCGTAAATCTGTTCGGCACTTGAGGACATTTCTTCTGACACAGTAGTTGCTTCCTGGATTTGCTTGGATACTTGCTCGATAAGGTCGACGATTTTAGAAAAGCCTTCCTCTGCTACTTTTACAACCGTCATCCCAACCTGAACCTCTTGAGTTCCTGTATCCATCACTGTCACTGCACGGTTTGTCTCATGTTGGATTTCTGAGATTAACCCCGCAATTTGTTCAGCTGATTTCTTCGATTGCTCCGCTAATTTTTTTACTTCGTCGGCAACAACAGCAAAGCCACGGCCGTGATCACCTGCTCGAGCGGCCTCGATAGCAGCGTTTAGTGCTAATAAATTGGTCTGTTCTGCGATATCCGTAATAATGCTAATAATGTTTCCAATCTCTACAGAATGGTTACCTAAATTTTTAACAACAGTAGCAGACTCTAATACAGCCGTATGAATTGCATCCATCTGTGAAATAACGCGCTGCAATGAATCATTGCCCTTATTTGCCTCTGTATTTGTTTCAATCGCAAGTTCTGAAACAGCGGCAGTAGTTGAGGCTAATTGTTGTATGCCATTGGTCATGCTTTTCATCGCTTGTGAGCTTTCTGTAGCATTTTTTCCTTGTGCTTCAGAGCCACTTGCTACTTCCTGCATAGCGGATGTAATTTGTTCAGTTGCTTGAATCGTTTGATCGGCACTAGCAGTTAATTCAGCCGCAGAAGCACTTACTTGCATTGTATTTTGACTAACATTTGTAATTAAATTTTTTAAATTTTGCGCCATATGATTAAAGGCAAGGGCTAAATCGCCAACTTCATCGCGATTTCGAATGCGAATTTGCTCCGCTGTTAAATCACCTTCCGCAATTTTTTGCGCTGCTTTTGCCATTCCTTTAATAGGGCGAGAAATAATCGTTCCCATAATCATGGCAATTATCAGACTAATAATGACAGCGAATACCCCGAGCGAAATCATATTTAATTTAATGGCATCAATATCTTTTGAGGTAGCTACGATTTTTGCTTCGACAGCTTCACTTTGATAGTTGGCAAGGTTTTCGACACGTTCATCGAATTGTTTAAGAATAAGGCGTCCTTGTGTGCTGTCCAATTTTTCATATTGCTCTGTCTCACCAGCATCCTTTAAAGAAAACATACGGTCTGCAAATTGCTGAACATTTTGTTCGCTTTTATTGACAGCCTCTAGTAACTCAATTGATTTTTCGGAATCTAATGTTGCCATTAAACTTTCTGATTTTGTTTTAAATTCTTCCCGTGCGGATTTATTCCCTTCACGATTTTGCTTATCTCCAAGTAAGAGATATCCACGCATACTAACAATTTCCTGTTTTGCAATGACTCTAAGCTCTTGAATACTAATAGATTTCTTTGTCTGCTCTTCTAGTAACTCTTGATAAGTGCCATTTACTGAATTCAGTTGTTTAAAGTTTAAAGCAATAGTGCCAATTAAAACTAAAATAACAATAAAAAAACCGAGAATTAATTTTTTATAAATCGTAAATCGCATGTATTGTAAGTCCCTTCCTAGTAATTTAGTAGAAATGTTACAAAAAAGTGAAATATGTATATATACTTATTTATAGCAGATTATCTCTATTTTAAAAAGCATTATGAGTTTATTCATAGTGAAAATTATGAAATTTGCGGGGATTTAGTTATAGATTGGGCATATGGAGGTAGATTTTTATGTCCGAGGAAAGCAACAAATGACTGTATAAATGAAACTAAATTACTGTTGGAACGTAAATACAGTTAATGATAAAAAAGGATGTGGAGCAATGTATAGACCAATATTGAAATTACCAAAAACGAAGTATGAAAAGGTTTTGGACTGTATCGGCGGGGGATTATTTATTGTCTCCATTATCTTAGTTATTTTGAATTGGGGAGAATTACCTGATAAAATTCCAGCACATTTTAATGGTGCAGGTGAGGTCGATCGCTGGGGGTCGCGTATAGAAATATTCATTTTACCTGGTATCGGGCTATTAATGTGGATATTTTTAGGGCTTCTTGAGAAAGCTCCACATATGCATAACTATCCAGACCGTTTAAATGAGCGTAATGTCGAGGCATTTTATTTAAATAGCCGTAAATTATGTAATGAATTAAAAAACTTTTGTTTAATGTTATTTGCCATTCTATCTAGTGAAATGCTTTTTGTTGCATTAGGAAAAATAGAAGACATAGGTTGGTGGTTTCTGCCATTTGTCTTAATCGGCGCAGGGATTCCAATTGTTAAAGGGTTAATCGCTTCATCGAGAATTGAGTGAACCTCTTCAAAAAAATATCGAAATCAGCAGGACAATAAAAAGATATGTAGAATAGAAGTAAATATCACAAATATTGGAGGTTTCGTTTTGTTACTATTCTTTTGATTTCTATCATCTATCTCATAATTAAACTAAATTAGGAGTTGTTAGATGATGATTTATACGAATTCACTTGAAGGTATTTCTGCGAACATGTTACAAGGTTTTTTTGTTGACTGGCCAAGTCCACCAAATCCACAAACGCATCTACGTTTGTTAAAGAATAGCAGTAAAATTATTTTGGCACTTGATGAGCAGACAAATGAAGTAATTGGATTTATTACGGCAATTAGTGATGGTGTATTGTCTGCCTATATTCCGTTATTAGAGGTGTTACCGCCATACAAAAATAAAGGTATAGGCAAAGAGTTAGTAAGTCGGATGCTGCAAGAGCTTGATGATATTTACATGATTGATCTATGCTGTGATGATGACCTCGTACCTTACTATGAACACTTCGGAATGACGAAAACGAACGGTATGGTTTACAGAAATTATAAAATGCAATCTGGCAAGTAATCTTATTAAAAACGCTTGAGAAGTTATTCAAGCGTTTTTTTGTATATATTTTATCCATTGTGCGTTACATTTAGGGTAAATGAAAGTAGAAAGGTGTTCACATTGTGAGAAAGAAATTCAAATTACAGGATGGATTATCCATTTCCATTCACAACGTCCCAGACAATATGCCGTTAGAGGGCGTTTCACAAGCAGGAGACGCACCATATGATCGTATGATAAGCTTTGTGTTTTCAATTGATGAAATGAGAACGTATTTAAAAAGTACGCTCCAAACGAACGCACTGGCAGAACAGGGCTATTTATTTTTTGTTTATCCGAAAAAGAATAATAAAAAATACAAACAATTTATTCATCGAGACGAAATTTTCCCAGCGATTCAAGTGGATGAGGAGAAATATATTGCGAATAGTGATTATAAGTTTGCAAGCCTTCAGTCATTGGATGATACATTTTCTATTATATGCATTAAACACGATGCAAAGGGCAGAGGAAAGAAAAAGACGGCAACTAGTCAATGTGTCAGTGACTATGAACATATGGTTCCGTTATTACGAGAGCAACTGAAAGAAAATCCAAATGATATTGCTTTTTATGATGCCTTAACGCCAGGCTATCAAAAGGATTGGGCCCGCTATATTTACAGTGCCAAGAAGCAAGAAACACAGCAAGCCCGTTTAGCAGAGATGCGCGAATTGACAAGGGCTGGCTTTAAGACGAAGGAGCATTACCGAAAAGCGAAGGCAGAGGGGCAAGTATAGCAAAATTTGTGAACTGGAAATATGGCTTTTAAAACTTTTGTCGATTGTTGTAGCAAAAGCACTCGTGCTATTGCCAATAAAGCAGCTTCATACTACTATTAAGGAATATTTTTAAATCAATCAATGGCATATTACGAAGGAATGGGGGAAAGCAATGAAAGCGTATATTGAACAGGTAGATGAGAAATGGCGTGATAGTTTTGCTAAGCTTGCGGATGTGATAGAAACGAATATTCCTGCTGGCTTTGAACAAACAATGAATTACAACATGATCAGCTATGTCGTGCCGTTATCAACCTATCCAAAAGGCTATCATGTAACAGCTAATACACCACTACCATTTATTAGCTTGGCGGCACAAAAGCGACATATCGCTGTATATCATATGGGCATTTATGCTGACACCGCTTTATTGTCATGGTTTCAAGAGGAGTATGCAAAGCGAGTACCGACAAAGTTAAATATGGGGAAAAGTTGTATTCGTTTTTCTAGTGCGAAAAATATTCCTTATGATTTAATGGGTGAGCTTGTTTCAAAAATGACTCCTGGGGAATGGATTACTAGATATGAAGGAGCGTTAAACAAATGAAAAGTGCTACTACATTTTTAATGTTTCAAGGACAAGCGCATGATGCCATACAGCAATACAAGCAATGGTTTCCACAATTATTAATTGAAAGCTTAACGTATATGGAAAACAGTCAGCAAGTTGCGATGGCAGAAATCGATTTAAAAGGTTTGAAGCTGAAAATCAATGATAGTCCAATTAAGCATGACTTTTCATTTACGCCAGCGATATCTATCTTTTTAGAATGCGATACGATGGCTGAAATCGAAAGTCTAGTAACGCAAATATTGGATGGTGGACAGGCGTTAATGCCGTTGAATAATTACGGTTTCTCTAAGCAGTTTGCTTGGATTCAGGATCGTTTCGGAGTATCGTGGCAACTTACGTATAATTAATTTTGAGGTGGAGTATAGATGAATCAATGGATGGAACGAGCAGTAGAGCTAGCTCTTCAAAATATAGAGCAAGGTGGTCAGCCATTTGGTGCTGTCTTAGTAAAGGATAATGAAATTATTGGTGAAGGGGTCAATGAACTGCATCTGCGTCCAGATAGTACAGGTCATGCCGAGCTACTTGCGTTAAGACGTGCGCAAGAAAAACTAGGATCTATCGATTTGCGCGGTACAGTCATGTATGCAAGTGGTGCACCTTGTCCGATGTGCTTTGGTGCGATGGCCATGGCGGGGGTAGATAAAGCTTATTTTGCTAATTCGCTAGCTGATGCCATTGCAGTAGGTTTAGGTCGCTCAAGCGAGGTCTATGCAGATTTGCAGAAAATTGACGAAGAACGTGCGTTTCGAATGATTCATATGCCAGTAGAGGATGAAGATAAAAGTCCAATGCATGTTTGGTATAGTAAATCGTAATTACGTAAAAAGGGGAAAAGTGTATGGCAGTAACTTTAGTGAAGCATGACTTAAAATACGCTGAAGCAATGCACGCATTGTCTTCAATGCCTGAGGTTCGGGATGCGCTTGGGTTACCTGCTGGGAAAGTAGAAGATACCATTAACTTTATAAAACGTGAATGTGTTGATGAGGAAGCGGGAAAAACTGTTCCTCGTGTTGTGCTAAATGAGGAAGGTCGACTTATTGGTGTAACAGCATTGATGTATATAGATCATGAAAATAAAAATTGTCATATTGGGTCTTGGCTTGGCTACGAGTTTTGGGGACAAGGCTACAATGAGGAAGCGAAAAGAGCCATTTTAGAAATCGCTTTTTTTGATTTAGGGCTTGAACGAGTTTTTGCCGGAGCTCGAAAAATTAATATTCGCTCACAAAAAGCGCAAGAAAAGTTGCCTTTTATCCGTTTAGGTGTAGAGAAGGATTTTCCGCAAGAGCATTCTTGGTTAGAAATGAAAGAGAAGCAACCGTGTGTATTAAATGTTTTTGAACGCGAGGATTTTGTTCGATATCATACAGCTATAGAAAAAGTAGAAGGTGCTCGTGAAAGCTATTTGCCCTATCTTTTACTAGGGGATGAAAGTGAAGTTGCCGTTCGCCAATATATGAATGACGGTGATTTATATGCGATAAAATGTGGCGAAACTTTAGCCGGTGTCGCATTGCTTATCGCACAGTCTGAAGAGATAATTGAACTGAAAAATATAGCCGTTGTGCAAGCTTACCAAGGTAAAGGTATCGGTAAGGAAGCGTTGAACAAAATGTTCGTTATCTGTAAATCACAAGGTTTTAACAATCTTTTAGTAGGAACAGCCAATTCAAGTATCGATAACATTGCTTTTTATCAAAAATCAGGTTTTCGTATGGAAGCAATAGAAAAAGATTTTTTCAGTAACTATCCGCAACCGATTTATGAAAATGGTATACGTGCATTGGATATGATTGTATTTTCAAAAGCATTATAAAAAAATACCCGTTCAACAATTGTTGAGCGGGTATTTTTATTTGCCGAATAATAAAGCCATTAATTTCTCCTTTGAATGTAAAAAGTCATCAAGGGAATAGCGGTCAAGTACAGCCATATATGCTTGCAAGGCTTCATATAGTACACCTTTCAACTGGCATTCAGGCGCAATTTTACATAAGTTATTTTCTTTGTCGAAGCATTCAACAAGGTGAAAATCTTCTTCTGTATGGCGCACGATTTCGCCAATCGTAATGGATTTTGGATCAATTGCTAAACGGATACCGCCACCCCTGCCTCGGATAGTTTCGATGTAACCAAGTAGCCCTAATTGGTGTGTCACCTTCATTAAATGGTTTTTTGATATATTATAGGCATCTGAAATTTCTTGAATGGTTGAGAGTTGCCCCTCTTCTTTCGCTCCTAGATAAATGAGTGTCCGAAGGGAGTAATCCGTGTATAAAGTTAAACGCATTGGAACACCCTACTTTCTATAGATCACTACTATAATTATAGCATTTCTCCAACAAATTATTGTAATTCAGTACTTTTTTTAAAAGATGTATTTAAAATACATCAAATATGTCTATTTTGTTAAAGATGTATTTAAAATATTGCTTTAAAAAAATGAAAGCGTTATAGTGGAATCACGAAAGGATGGTATGCGATATGTTAAAACAAGAAACAGTACAAATTATTAAAGCAACAGTACCCGTATTAGAAGTTCATGGGGTAGAAATTACGAAGACGTTCTATAAAAATTTGTTTGAAGCTCATCCAGAATTATTGAATATTTTTAACCACACAAACCAAGAAAAAGGTCGACAACAAACTGCGCTAGCGAATACAGTGTATGCAGCGGCCGTTCATATTGAAAATTTAGAAGCCATTTTACCGGCAGTGATGTTAATTTCCCATAAACACCGTAGTTTAGGAATCTTACCAGAGCATTACCCAATCGTCGGTGAGTTTTTATTAAAGGCAATTAAAGAAGTTTTAGGTGATGCAGCGACAGATGATATTATTAATGCTTGGGCTGAGGCATATGGTGTAATTGCAGATGTATTCATTCAAGTAGAAGAAGAGCTCTATCAAAAAGCTGAAAATAATGGTGGATGGCGCATGTTTAAACCATTAAAAGTGGCGAAAAAAGAAGTTGAGAGTGAACTTGTTACTTCTATTTATTTTGTCAATGAAGATGGCTCACCACTACCAGCGTACGAGCCTGGTCAATATATTAGTATCCGTGTGAAAGTACCTGGTGAAGAATATTTATTGAACCGCCAATATACGGTTTCACAAGCAAGTGCAGAGGACGGTTACCGTATTTCAGTAAAACGTGAAAGTGAGCATACGCCGAATGGAAAGGTATCTACTTTCCTTCATGATGTGTTACAAGTAGGCGATTTAGTAGATGTAAGTGTACCAGCAGGACTATTTGTTCTGCATGAGTCAACAGCTCCAATCACATTTGTCAGCGGCGGTATTGGCGTAACACCATTAAACAGTATGCTACAATCTTTAAAAGATAATGCAGAAAATGAAGTTCATTTCATTCAATGTGCTCGTAATGAGAAAGTAGTAGCGTTCAGTGATGACATTCAAGCGAAAGTAAATGTTCTGCCGAATGCATCGTATACGGCGCTTTATTCTGATGATAATCAGTTGCTGACAAAAGAAATCTTGGCTGAACAAGTTACTGGCGATACGGATGTTTATATTTGTGGACCAATCGGCTTTATGGAAGCAGTTATTAAACATCTCCATGATCTTGGTGTGAAAGATGACAAAATTCACTATGAATTCTTTGGTCCGTTTATGCAATTAGCAAACTAAATAGGTGTATGAACTCTGTTATAAGTGGCGCTTTACGCACTTGTAACAGAGTTTTTTTATGGAAAGAGCTAATAAAATCTTTACAGTTGACATTATACCTATAGGGGTATATTATAAAACACGTAAGCGAGGGCATAACTAAATTCGAAAGGAGGCGTGCACAACATGACGTACGATGTTAAAACAGCCAATCGAGTAAAGCGTATGGAAGGCCAATTGCGTGGAATTTTGCGCATGATGGAGCAAGGGCAAAACTGTAAAGATGTGATTACACAGCTATCTGCCGTACGTTCTGCAGTTGATCGGACAATAGGTGTTATCGTCAGTGAAAACTTGTTAGATTGTGTAACGACTGCTGATGGTGATTCAGAAAAAATGAATAGTGCCATCCAGGAAGCAATGGATTTAGTGGTGAAAAGCAGATAGTTTGTTATACCCTTTATAGTATATGGTAGGAGGAGATGTTCTTTGGAAACATGGATTCTGATTGTGTTGGTTGTCGGCTTTTTAGCATGGCGTATGATGCCGACGAAAGGGGTACAATCCATATCGACAGCACAATTAAAACATGTGTTGAATGATAAAGATAAAGTATTTATAGATGTGCGAACACCGGCTGAATATAAAGGTCGCAATATTCCACAGTTTAAAAATATCCCACTTGGCTCTGGATTTAATCAATTACCGAAGGACAAAGAGATCGTTGTCATTTGTCAAAGTGGAATGCGCAGTAGTCAGGCATGTAAGCAATTGAAAAAATTAGGCTATGCGCGTGTAACAAATGTCCGTGGTGGTATGAGTGCTTATTAGGAGGAAACAATGATGAAAGAAATATTAGCAAAAGAAGTGCAAGAAGCTTTAGCACAAGGTCAAACTTTAAAGTTGATCGATGTACGTGAAGTAGAAGAAGTGCAGGAAGGTCATATTCCTGGAGTTATTCATATGCCGCTAGGCTTGCTTGAGTTTCGTATGCATGAGTTAAATAAAAATGAACCGTATATTATCGTTTGCCGATCAGGTGCTCGCAGTGGTCGTGCTACGCAATTTTTAGAAAGCCAAGGCTTCGATGTGACGAATATGGTTGGTGGCATGCTAGCGTGGGAAGGTGAAGTACAGTAAAAAACTGTTGTGAGGGTTAAGCAATGCCCTTCTATATTTTTTTACTTAAAATAATACCCCTATGAGTATAAGGAGGAAATTATGACTATTAAAGCGGATTTTCAGCTAGATGCGAAAGGGCTGTCGTGTCCAATGCCAATCGTCAAAACGAAAAAGGCAATGGCGCAATTAGTGGATGGTCAAATTTTAGAAGTATCAGCTACAGATAAAGGCTCAAAGGCGGATATCGCTGCGTGGGCTGCATCAGTGGGGCATCAATATATTGGAACAACAGAAGTGGATGCGGTGCTTAAGCATTACATTCGTAAATGTGCACAGGATGTCGACAATGAAAAAGTATTTGAGTCCACAATTGACTTGGAGCAAATTGCAGGTAGAAGTGGCTTAATTCTTGATGTGCGCGAGGAAGCAGAGTTTGCTTTCGGTCATATTGAAGGTGCTAAATCTATTCCATTGGGTGAGCTTGAAGCACGTCTTTCGGAACTAGATAAAGAAAGAGAGATTTATGTCATCTGTCGCACAGGCTCACGCAGCGATTTAGCAGCACAACAGCTTGTGGCCAATGGCTTTACAAAAGTATTTAACGTCCTACCAGGCATGACGTCTTGGACAGGCGAATTAATAAAAACTATTTAAATTGGAGGAATTAATTATGTCAAACAAAGTAGCAATTATTGCAAGTAACGGTGGTCTTTTTGATGCGTATAAGGTGTTCAATATCGCAACAGCAGCGGCGGCTTCTGATAAGGAAGTAGCGATCTTTTTCACTTTCGAAGGATTAAATTTAATTCATAAGCAAGGCATGCATGCTTTACCAATGCCTGCTGGAGCAGAACACTTTGCAGAAGGTTTTGCAAAAGCGAATGTACCTGCAATTCCGCAATTAGTAGAAATGGCACAAGAGTTAGGTGTTAAATTTATTGCGTGTCAAATGACGATGGATGTCATGGGCTTAACAGTAGAAGATTTTGTAGACGGTATTGAGGTTGGAGGAGCTGTCACATTTTTAGAGTTTGCTAAAGATGCAGCGCCATCCTTAACGTTTTAATTTTTAGGTAGCAATTGATAAGCGGAGAGGGATGACCTTTCCGCTAAAAAAATAACGAAACTAATACCTTGGGGGGTAAGAAAGTGACAGTGTTAAAATGGAGCGCTGCGGATGTAGCGAAAAAAGTAATTGATAACAAAGAATTATTTATTTTAGATGTACGTAATACAGAGGCATTTGTAGATTGGAAAATTGAAGGGCATAAATTTGACTACCTTAATATTCCGTATTTTGAGCTATTAGATGGCGTTGAAGAAATTTTACCTAGCATCCCAACGGATAAAGATGTATTAGTCGTTTGTGCCAAGGAAGGTTCTTCAATGATGGTGGCTGAAATGCTATCAGATGCTGGTCGTTCGGTTGCATATTTAGCGGGTGGCATGAAGACTTGGAGCGAGTATTTAGAACCGATTAAAGTTGGTGATTTAACAGGTGGGGGCGAGTTATACCAGTTCGTTCGTTTAGGGAAAGGCTGTCTATCTTATATGGTTATTTCCGAAGGGGGAGCGGCCATTATTGACGCAGTACGCTTTACGGATGTATTTATAAACTTTGCAAAAGAGAAAAACGTAAAAATTAAACATGTCTTTGATACGCATTTGCACGCCGACCATATTTCAGGTGGTCGCCATATCGCAGCTGCAACAGGCGCAACCTACTATTTGCCGCCGAAAGATGCAGAAGAGGTTGTCTTTGATTATACGCCTTTAGTTGATGGTACAACTGTGCAAATTGGTACATCGAAAATTGATGTAGGTGCCCTTTATTCACCAGGACATACAATTGGCTCGACGTCCTTTGTGGTAGATAACCAATATTTATTAACAGGCGACATTTTATTTATTGATTCGATTGGTCGCCCTGATTTAGCAGGACTGGCAGAGGATTGGGTAGGAGATTTACGCGAAACGCTTTATCAACGTTACCGTCAATTATCGGATGATTTAATTGTGCTACCTGCGCATTTTATGATGATCGATGAGCTAAATGAAGATGGAACTGTAGCCAAACGTCTAGGGGAGTTATTTGCGGAAAATCATGGCTTAAATATTGAGGATGATGGAGCATTCCGCAGCGTTGTCACAGATAATTTACCGCCACAACCAAATGCCTATCAAGAAATTCGTCAGGTGAATATGGGGAAAATCACACCTGCTTTAGAGGAACAAACAGAAATGGAAATCGGCCCAAACCGCTGCGCAGTCAGATAGGCGGTGCCAGGCACTCACACAATTCTCACACAATTTAAAAGGAGATTATCATGAACGCAAACTTACAATTAGATGCAAAAGGTTTATCTTGCCCAATGCCAATCGTGAAAACGAAAAAGGCGATGGATACATTAGCTTCGGGAGAAGTTTTAGAAGTGCAAGTAACAGATAAAGGGGCTCTAGCGGACATTCCTGCATGGACAAATGTAGGGGGTCATACGATTTTACATCAATCGGAAGAAGCGGGCGTCATTACATTTTTTATTCAAAAAGCGTAATGTGAAGGGTGGGCGTTCAAGTAAGGGCGCTCACCTTTTCACATCATTCTAAAAATTATATTAGAATAAGCGTTGTACGGTTGGTTAACTACTATAAATGATATAGCGCTAAAGTGTAAAAGACTCGAAAGAAGGAAAATGAGATGGACATAACGTGGATTATAACAATATTTTTAATCGGCTTTGTCGGTTCTTTTGTGTCAGGAATGATCGGTATTGGTGGAGCCATTATTAAATACCCTATGCTCTTGTATATTCCCCCATTACTCGGATTTACTGCCTTTACAGCCCATGAAGTATCAGGTATTAGTGCTGTAGAAGTATTGTTTGCGTCGATTGCGGGTGTATGGGCATATCGTAAAGATGGCTATTTAAATAAAGCGCTTATCCTTTACATGGGTGGTGCTATTTTAGCTGGTAGCTTTGTCGGCAGTTTTAGTTCGCAATATTTATCAGAGGCCGGCGTTAACATTGTTTATGGGATATTAGCGCTTATTGCGGCCGTTATGATGTTTATTCCTAAAAAGCAAATAGATGATAAGCCGATGAATGAAGTGACATTCAATAAGCTGCTTGCTGTAGTTTTAGCATTTATCGTCGGTATTGGTTCTGGTATTGTAGGGGCAGCTGGTGGCTTCCTGCTTGTACCGATAATGCTTGTTGTATTAAAAATACCAACACGAATGACAATTGCTACAAGTTTAGCCATTACGTTGATCTCTTCTGTCGGCGGAACAACAGGAAAGCTCATAACGGGCCAAGTCGAGTATTATCCAGCAGCCATTATGATTGTTGCTAGTTTAATTGCGGCGCCATTAGGGGCAAAAGCAGGGAAAAGTTTGAATACAAAAGTACTGCAAGGAATATTAGCGACGCTAATTTTAGTAACTGCGGTGAAAATTTGGATTAATATTTTATAGGGGGGAAACAATGAAAATTGAAGTGTTTTCGGATTTCTCATGTCCATTTTGTTATATAGGGAAAAAGGAATTAGAGCGTGCGATAACAGAAGCTGGCTATACAGATCAAGTAGAAATCGAATTTAAAGCGTTTCAAATTGATTCGGACGCATCCAAAGAAGTTGGTCAACGTTATTATGAATATTTCATGGCACATCACAAGGTGACATTAGAACAGGCTGAAAATATGACTGCTGGCATTCTGGAACGTGCTAAAGAGGTTGGACTAGCCTATAATTTTTCCGCTATGAAAAAAGTGCACACTGAAAAAGCCCATCGCTTAGCAAAATGGACGAAACAATTTGCGAAAGAAGCAGCTTATACGGAAGCTTTAATGGCTGCCTATTTTATAGATGGTAAAGATTTAAATGATGAGGCTGTTTTATTAGCTGTGATTGAAAAATTAAACTTAGACGTAGCGAAAGCAAAAGAAGTGTTGAGCAATGCCGAAGCTTTTATCGAAGAATTGGATAAGGATCGCTATGATGCCCAACAGATTGGCGTTCAAAGCGTGCCGTTCTTCGTCTTTAACAATCGTTACGGCATTAAAGGCGCTGAGCCGAATGAAGTATTCGTGCGCACATTACACCAAGCAGCAGAAATAAAGTGAGTGCCAAAGTGAGTGCCAGGCACTGAAACAATTCTGAATTTTGACAGTGAAACATGTTGAATATCAAAGTAAAAACCCACGTAGTCTCCCATGGGAACAGCACAGATGTAGAAGATACAGCCCTCACAGCATGGGCTGCTGCTTACATTTTGTCCGCAGGGAGACGAAGTGGGTTTTAACGTGTTAAAGAGTCAATTTTTCCCGTTAGTAGTGGAATTGTATATAAAAAGCACTTGGTTTAGCAGAAAAAACATAGTACTTCAACGGGTATTAAGGATTGTTTCTACTGTTGTAGAACAAAAATATTTGTAAAATAATTACATATTTATCGTCTTTATGGTTCTAAAACTGTGAAGTGTGAGAAAAGTCACATCATCCCATTTATTATCTTGCTAGAATAAAATTAACAGTCAAAGGGGGTATTGGTAATGAAGAAAATTGCTACTGGTATAGCAGGCACAGTCTTATTAGCCGCTACACTTTTTGTTGGAGCAGCAATCAGTGATAAAATATTAGGTGATGCTAATGGTGAGACGCAGGAAGCCGCGGTGCAGACACAAATACCGACGACGGCAGCTGCGCAACAAGTTGTCTACGCGCCACCGAGCATCGAAGAAGTCCCTGATGGACCGATGAAAGATGCTATTTTATATGGTTATGAGCTTGTAAATAATACGCACGTAGCTGCGGATGAATATGTAGGAAATCAGTTATCATGCACAAGCTGCCATGCAGGTGCGGGTTATGATGAACAAGCTTCATCTTTAGTTGGCGTGATGGCTAACTACCCACAATATATCGCACGTTCAGGCGGCATTGTAACGATTGAAGAACGAATTAATGGCTGTATGGTGCGAAGTATGAACGGCAAAAAATTTGACATGAATAGCGATGAGTTAGAAGCGATGGTTGCCTATTTTGCTTACATCTCACAAGGAGTGCCGATTGGAGCAGAGCGTGAATGGGCAGGCACAAGCAATATGAAAAACATACCTGTGCCAGATGTAGCAAACGGTGAAAAACTTTACGCACAATCTTGTATCGCTTGTCATGCTGCAGATGGTTCTGGTACGGGTGCTAACACAGGTCCAGCATTATGGGGCGATAATTCCTTTAATGATGGAGCAGGCATGGCTCGCATGTCCAAAATGGCTGGTTACATTCAAAACAATATGCCAGTTGGGGCAGGTGGTACACTAACAGATCAAGACGCTGCCGACTTAGCAGCCTTTATATTATCGCAAGATCGTCCGGAGTGGGCCAACCATGATAAAGATTGGCCAAAAGGTGGTCGCCCTAACGATTTAATGGACAAAGAGAAGCGCGACCAAGTGAAAAATGGCACGATTGACTGGGAACAAGTACTATCTACGAATTAAAAATAAGTGCCAGGCACTGAAACAATTCTGAATATTGCTAGTGTAAAAATCCACGAAGAATCCTTCCGTGGATTTTTGCGTTGTTAGTACTGTATTGCTTACTTAATAGCTAGTATAAGAAAGTTAGTACATGAATTTGTTATACTAACAGTATTAGGAAAAACAACGGGAGGTGGCGCTTGTTGGTTTACTTGAAGTTATTTATTCAAATCATTTTTGTTGCAGGTATTATTTATTTTGTTAGTGGTCGTTTAATAGGTTCAAATATCAATTTTGTACGCAGAGTACTATCTGTTGTCATTAGTGTTACGCTGACGTCCTTCGTGTATTGGTATTCCTATTTGCGTCATCGAGATTTTTTATCGGAGACGATGGTGCAAACGGTTACTGAGGTAAGCACGCTTATTTGGATAGGTAGTATGCTATTAATCTCCATGCTCTTGTATCTCGTATTTGAACTGTTTGATCCGATAGGGATGAAAGGCGGAGAGCGACGAAATGGGCAAAAAACTGTTCTCATAAGATTACGTAGCTATTGGCGTCAGCAAAAGAGATTACGTCAGGTGCTAAAAATAGCCGTGACAAATGGTATCGTGCAAACGATTAAATACGCGCGACAACGAGAAAATGAGAAGGAGCTTGCTATTGCTTTACGCACAACATTAGAGCAATGCGGAGGCATATTCATCAAATTCGGGCAAGTGCTATCGACGCGCAAAGAATTATTTTCTCCAACGATTATCGATGAGTTAAAGCATTTACAGCAAAGTGTGAAACCATTGCCGCCTGATCAAGTGACAAAGATTTTAGAGTACTCACTCCCAATGCCTGTAGAGGATGTATTTCTTAACTTTCAAATGGAGCCATTGGCGGCAGCTTCTATAGGACAAGTACATAAAGCGCGACTAAAAAATTACGAAGAAGTCGTCGTGAAACTACTGCGTCCTGAAGTAAAGGGGATAATGCGTGATGACCTTGATATTTTAGAGGAATTTGCGAGTTGGTTTTCCAACAAGTCTACATGGGCAGAATCGTTAGGCTTCCGTGAATTAGCAGGGGCCTTTGCAGATGGCTTACGAGAAGAAATTCATTTAGATATTGAAGTACGCAATACATTACAAGTTACAAATGCGCTTGCTAAAAGTGATTATAAAGTGCGCATTCCTAAAATATATACAGCGTTTTGTGATGAAGACATTATTGTTATGGAATATGTTCGTGGTACAAGCGTCGCAGAAGGATCTTCTGAATTTAGACGATTAAATATTGATCGTAGACAATTTGCTAGAACAATTTTGTATTCATTTTTTGAACAAATGTTATTTTCAGGTATATTCCATGCGGACCCGCACCCAGGAAATATTTATATCGATGAGGCAGATGGGGTGCCAATTCTCCTCGATTTCGGAGCTGTTGGACGGCTAGGAACTACGCAGCAAGAGGGATTAAAGCTATTTTTATTAGGTATTCAGCAAAATGATGCCGGTATTTTATACGACGGTTTAATGCTATTAGTAGAAAATAGGGATCAGGCAGAACGTGCAAGAGTAGAGCAGGCAATGGATCAAATGCTACTGAAAATCTCCTACGTTGATCGTATTCCAACTGAAGAGTTAATCCATTCGTTGTTTACGGTTGTAAGAGACTTTGGCCTAACATTCTATCCTTCTGTTGGTTTAGCACTACGGTCATTAGTAACATTAGATGGGACGTTACGGGTAATTGATCCTCAATTTGATATTTTTACAGAAGCAAAGGATTTTTCTGCATCTTATATGAGAGCAGCGTTTTTAAAGCCATTTAAAGAACCCCTAGCGACAAAAGAACGAGTACAAGAAGAATTGTCGATGCTCATTCCAACTTTACGAAAAATGCCAAGACGTATCGATCAGCTCATTCAAAGGGTAGAAAGTGGAAAAATTATATTACATCACGATATTTTTTCAGATGAACATAATGCACGTTTCATTACTCAGCTTTTTGCACGCTTCGTCTTATTACTTGTCGGCATAACATTTGGCATTATCTCTGTTGCACTGTTAGCTATATCTCAATTTATACATGAACCGTATGCAGTATATCTCAATACTGCCGCTTATTTAGGGTTGTTTTTATGTGCAATATTATTAGTACGACTATCGATTCAAGCTTTACGCTCCATGAGGTAACAAAGCGAGGCTTTCCGCGCGGAGCATCTGCTGAAGCCGGCATCAACGGAGGTCGTTTAAATCGCTCTGTTTGTCTATACTTTGTAGGTAGGGGATAAATCTCCTACCTTTTTTATATTACAAAAAGATTACAAATAGCAGTGGCGCTAAGTGCTATTTAGAGATATTTGTAGTATTTTGTAGCGGTATGTAAGCATTTTGTAGAATTATGTCGTATTTCAGCGAATGTTACAATTATATTTCGAGTTTTACTAAACTATTAAAACGGCGTGAAATAGTATAAAAGTTACGGCAATAATGCTAAACTTTAAAAGGCTAATAAAAACATAAAAATTTAATTTGATCGTTCAAGTATTTACATAAGGAAATAAAGAGCGAAATTGATAGATGAAGGGAAATGAAAGTCTCATGGGTAAGCGTAATAAATGGCGTAAATCGATGGTGCTAGCTTTAGCACTTGCAGGCGGCCTATTATTTAATACAGTTCAACCAATCGAAGCACACGCTGAGGAAACATCTCAGCAAATGATAGATAAAAAAGCAAAAATTGATGCAGAAGTAAAGAAATTAGATAAAGAGTTAGAGCAACTGCAACAAGATATCGATGCAAAAGTTAAAGTATTTAACCAAGTACAAGCAGATATAAAAGAAGTAGATGCAGGTATTGTTGAAACAGAAAAACGTATCGAGCAACGTTCAACAATTTTAAGTGAGCGTATGGCAGCCTATCAAGCACAAGATAACACAGTAGGCGTATACTTAAGCGTTGTTTTAGAAGCAAAGAGTTTTGCAGATTTAATGGACCGTGTCGTAGCGGTAAAAACATTAATGGATGCTGACCAAGAGCTAGTAAATCAACAAGAAGCAGATAAAGCGAAATTAGAACAACAAAAAGCAACTTTAGATGAAAAACAAAAAGAACTTCAAAAGCAATTCCAAGAGCTTCAACAAAAGGAAAGCGAAATGGAAGTGAAAAAGGCTGAAAACCAAGCGAAATCACTTGCATTAAAGGCACAAATTGCAACGAAAAAAGAAGAAGAACGTTTAGAGGCTGAGCGTAAAGCTGCTGAAGAAGAAGCGGCTCGTTTACGTGCACTTCAATCAGCTAGACCAGTCGTAAATGTGAACAATAACAACAGCACTAACAATAACGGCAACAAAAACAACAGTGGTAGCAAACCACAACCAATCGTAGTTGGATCTGGTGCAGGTACTGCATCTTCAGGTGATGCGATTTCTACAGCGAAGCAATTTTTAGGCCGTGCTTATGTATGGGGTGGAAGCAATCCTACAACAGGATTTGACTGTTCAGGTCTTGTACAATGGTCTTACAAACAAGCTGGCGTATCATTACCACGTACAGCATCACAACAATATTTAGCAACTAAACGTATTTCAGCAAGTGAAGCACGTGTTGGTGACTTAGTATTCTTCAGCTATGGCTCAGGCGTAGCGCATGTTGGTATTTACCTTGGTAATAACACAATGATTGATGCTCAAAATAAAGGTGTAGTCATTGAATCACTTGATTGGTGGAACCAATATTTAGTAGGCTTCGGACGCATTCAATAAGCCTTTAAACATTAGACGATGTAACTTGCAGAAAAGTTAAATATAAATTTAAAATAGCACCCATTATCATGGATAATGGGTGCTATTTTAGTATTAAATTTTAAAATTAAATTTGATAATCCCAGTTTCTTTTAAGGCAAAGAGGAAGATGATAACAAACGGCCCTGCAAACAAGCCAAGGATCCCAAATAATTGAAGACCGACAAACATCGCGATTAATGTCGGCAAAGGGGGTAAACCGATATGTGCCCCCATTACTTTAGGCTCGACAGTTCGGCGAATTATTAATAAAATAGCTGCAAGCACAAAGAGCTTAATGGCTATTGGCGTATTACCCATCAGTAGGTGGTATGTGCCCCAAGGCGCTAAAACAATAATAGAGCCGAGAAACGGGATAACGTCAATAATCCAAATAACAAAGGTCATTGCTAACGCATATTTTGGTTGAATCAGCAGCAAACCGATAAGGGTAACGCCTGCTATAATAAAACTTACAAGGATTTGTGCCTTCATAAAACCAAAAAATGCATCTTTTAAACGATTCGTAATAATTTTCATTTTCTTTTCAGTTGAAGGCTTTAAATATTTGTACGTTATATGTTTTAATTTAGGTAAATCTAGCATAAATAGAAATAGAGCAATCATATAAACGAGAAGACTTATAAAGAGGCTAGGAATTTGTGAAAAGAAGGTCGTAACTTTGGTATAATTAAAGAAGTTTAAAAAAGACTCTTCAACTTTCTTTACGAAGTCGGTTGTCGTTTTTTGAAGTGAAGCACTCACTTCAGCTGGAAAGTCTTCCGTATATTTTGAAATATTCTCTTGCATATGATCCCACATTTCAGATAGCTTAGAAATATAGTAAGGTGTTTGCTTGGAGATGGAAATAATTTGCGACATTAGTTGCGTAATAGTAAAGTAACAAATAATAGAAATAAAAATAACGCTTACTATGTATATAAAGGCAACAGCTATTTTTCGAGACATTTTCCATTTCCGTTTAAAAAACATGACAATGGGTTCTAATAAAAGAGCAGAAACACCTGCCAAAATAATTGGTACAGAAACTGGTATGATAAAGTATGCGGCTATTAGTAGGCATATAATCGCTAGCGTTCGTATAATCAACTTTCGAGTTATAAATCTATTCATAGGCTCTCCTTTTTATCATTAATTTAAGAACAGTGTAACATATTAAATTTAAAATTTAAAAACGTTGTGGAAGAATGAAGGTAGGGATAAATATGGAAAAAGAGATTTTGCAACTTTTTAGTAATTTAGCAGAGCGTGACCGTGAGATTGAAAACGAGTCGTACAGAAGATTAATAAAAATTATGCAAGAACCAGTAGATTGGACATATGCAGTTTGGGAACAGCTTATCAAAGCCCTTACATATAACAATGGACATGCTCGCGCACGGGCAGCACAGTTTTTATGTGCTTTAGCAGCAAAAAGTGACCCGGAAGAACGTGTTCTAGATGATTTTTTAAAAATATGGGCAGTGACGTATGATGAAAAGTTTGTAACAGCAAGGCAAGCACTACAAGCAATTTGGCAAATAGGTCTTGCTGGTCAAGTGCAAAGAGATTTAATTGTGTCTTATTTAGCGAAAAGGTTTCAAACTTGTATCGATGAAAAGCAATATACATTAATTCGTTATGATATCATTATTTCATTCAAGAAGTTGTTTGATGCTACCAATGATCAAAATCTTCTAGATATCGCAAAGAGGTTAATTGAAGAAGAACAGGATATGAAATGCAAAAAGAAATATAAGACAGCCATCCGTTAAAGTAGCGAGATGGCTATTTTTATGCCTAAGTGTGTTATTTTGAAGAAAAAAGCGAGATTGTTTATAATAAAAAACAGGAGTATTGATTCACTCGCGTTTAGGTCTAATATACTGTTTTGTGGCGGAACAATTCGCCTGCTTACTTTTGGGCAAAGTGCGAGCAATAGAGCCATTTTTAAATTAAATCTTTTAAATCGATGGTTCTAGTTGGTACTAAACATAATTTTTAGAAAGGGTTGAGAAAATGGGCATTTATAATTATTTAGTGGAAAAGCCAAATGGGGAAATTTTATCTATGGAGACGTATCGTGGCAAGACAATGTTAATCGTCAATACCGCCAACCAATGTGATTTTACATATCAATTTGAGGACTTGCAAAAAATGTACGATAAATATGGCAAGGATAATTTCGTTGTTTTAGGCTTCCCTTGTAATCAGTTTGGAGAACAAAATCCAGAAGATGGTGTGAAAACAACACAACTTTGTCAAATTAACTATGGCGTAACTTTCCCGATTTTTGAATTAGTGCAGGTGAATGGTGAAGGTACACATCCTTTATTCAACTATTTAAAGCATGAAGTAGATTTTCGTGAATTCGGTAAAGCAAACATGCAAGAAAAGATGTTAGCTGAAGCCATTATCCAGATAGCGCCTAGCTTTTTAGATGGACGTAATATTCGTTGGAACTTTACAAAATTTTTAGTAGACAATCAAGGTAATACCGTTGAGCGCTTTGAACCAACGGATTCACAATTAGATATTGAGCAAGCTATTGAAAAAATTTTATAGTAGTTTTTGAGTCAGAATTTTTCAGCTATAGTAACAAATAGCTGGTCACTATGTAGAAATAGTGCTCAGTTTTGTATAAATATTTTCGAATATTCCACAATCTCACAACTACTTTTTCAAATCAATCTATGATAAACTGCTAATCAAGTGAATAATTCTTGCAGAATAATGGTGCTAACTTTAGCATAATCGGGAATTCGGTGTAAAACCGAAGCTGTTTCCGCAACTGTAAGTACATAAGTCATAATAATATGCCACTGTCGAAAGGGGAAGCTCTAAGATGGGAAGGTATTATGATATCGCTACTGCATAGAAGTAGTGAACTGTACGAGCCAGGAGACCGACCTTTATTTAATGTATAAAAACTCTTCGGAAGCTAGGAGGATATACGGCAAATACATTGACTGTCGCGTCAGGCGGCACTATATATGCTATTTTCGTCGTTCCCTAGGGAGCGGCGTTTTTTTATGCACCTTAAGCAAAATATGTTCATGATAGAAAGTAGGGATTACAGATGAAAAAAGATGCTCGTTACTCTTGTTATCCGTTCATGCGTGAAAAAATATCGACCGTTGATTTTGAAATTCGTACAGATAGTTTAACAACTCATGTCGGTGTAGCATTGGCTGCTGTAAAGGAAGAAAACGTTGAAGTAGTGGCGACAGATTTATTGACTATCTTGCCAATGGCCTACCATGTCAATGGTTCGGTACGTGGCAAATTAGCGGTAACGGAAGAAGATTTATCATGGCTTAGCGAGCGCTATGATTTTTATGTAAGTCATGTTAAGGATGAAATACAAAATTTTGTGTTACCACAAGGTACGGGGGCTGCCACTGCGCTTCATTTATGTCGTAGTGAGGCAAAAAAATCGTACCGTGCGCTACATAAAGTTTCTGAGGAAAGGGAAGTTCCGGCCATCCTTTTCGATTACTTAGGTTTATTAGCGAATGTATTTTTTGTGATGGCTGTCTATATGAATCAGCAGGCTGGCATCGCTGAAATCCCGTTTATTAGCAAATCATATCCAATGAAGAAAAAGAAGGAGAATGAATAAAGTGAAGAAACTATTAAATTTCCAATGGCTTACTGTATTAATGTTAGCACTTGTATTGACAGGATGCGGTACAGCAGATAAAGCAAACAAAGACGATGCAGCTAAAGAGGATCAACAAGTTGAACAAACTGGCTATAAAGTAACGGATGATCGTGATGTAGAAGTAGCATTTGATGCAGTGCCAAAAACGGTTGTGTCATTAATTCCGAGTAACACAGAAATTCTATTTGCACTTGGTGTTGGCGATAAAGTAATTGGGGCAACGGAGTATGATACGTACCCAGAAGAAGCGAAAAAAATTGAACGTGTGTCAGACTCTGTGACTTTTGATAGCGAGAAAATTGTTGCGTTAAAACCAGATGTTGTTTTAGCTTATTACACAGGTAATGATGAGACGCTAGATGCATTAAAAGGCCTTGAAGATGCAGGTGTAAAAGTATTTGTTATTCAATCAGCAGCATCGTTTGAAGATGTTTATGGAGATATTCAACAAATTGCTGATGTGATGGGTGTTCAAGACAAAGGCGAGCAATTAAACAAAGAGATTAAAGCGCAAATTGCAGATGTCCAAGCAAAAGTAAAAACTGTAGCAACACCAAAAAATGTTTACTTAGAAATTAGCCCTAAACCAGATATTTATACAACTGCAGCTGGTACTTTCCAACAAGAAATTTTAGATGCAGCGAATGTCCATAATGTATTTGGCGATCAAACTGGTTGGGTAAAAGTAGCTGAAGAAGATGTCATTGCTAAAAATCCTCAAGTGATTTTAACAACAGTAAACTATACGGAAGATCCAGTTGGAGAAATTCTTGGTCGTGATGGATGGAATACTATTTCAGCTATTCAAGACAAAGCGGTAACATTTATTGATACAGATATTTCAAATCGTCCAGGACCTCGTATTGGCGAAGCTGTAGAGATGGTAGCAAAAGCTGTCTATCCTGAGCTTTTTAAATAAAGCAAGCCAAGCTGACAATGGCAGACTAAAAGTGTTAGATTGATGTTGATCAATCTAACACTTTTTTGCTGATTCTACCGGCGATGCACTCGGGCTTACCCGCGATTTGAGGACTTCTATCAGCGATGCACTCGGGCTTACCCGCGATTTGAGGACTTTTATCAGCGATTCACGCGGGCTTACCAGCGATTCGTGTGCTTCGATCAGCGATTCATATGCCAGGCACTAGTCTTTATAGATAATTGGTATTATCTTCATTTGTTCTATAAAATAGAAATATAGATAAGTGCTAAAATGAGGGAGGCGTAGTGGATGACACAGTTTGACATGAAGGTTATTCCGTTTGAAGCAGTCTTGAATTTCCGCGACATGGGTGGCTATAAGACGAGAGATGGCAGAGTCGTAAAAAATGGATTGCTATACCGTTCAGCTGCACTAGGTAAGATGACGCCAGCGGATAAGGAACGTTTTGAAGCATTAGGGGTAAAAACAATTTTTGATTACCGTGATCAACATGAAGCGTTAAATAATCCGAATCCTACATTCAAAGGGGCTAATTATATTCAAATTCCCGCAAAAGGTAACCACACTTTTGACATGCCTACGAATACTGGTGGTCACAATTTTTATAAGGTTGTCAGCCCCGAGATGTTCCGTGAGTTTTATGCACAAATGCCATTTAACAATGCGGCATTTAAAAAATTAATGTCCACCATACAAAATCCAAGTAATTTAGGGCTTGTCCACCATTGTGCTGTAGGGAAAGATCGAACAGGGATTGGCGGTGCGCTTATTTTGCTCGCATTAGATGTACCAGAAGAAACGATTATGCAAGACTATTTAGATACGAATATATATTTACGCCCTATGGTAGAGCGCATGGCACAAGCCATAGAAAATACGTTTAATGACAAGGAATTGCAGCAATTCCACGCATTAATGTCGGCTCGCGAAGATTATTTACAGGCGGCTTTCGATGCTATAGAGAATCGTTATGGTTCAAAAACCGTATTTTTAGAGCAGGAATTTGGTTTAACAACAGAAAAACGCCAGCAATTACAAAAAAATTGCTTATGCTAATCAGACGCCCTTTCACAGCAAGTCCGTGAGAGGGATTTTTTTGTCAGCATTTCAATATATTTTTCAATTTGCTATCCTTTACAACAGTGTATCTGTGATAAGATACAATAGATTTTTATGTAAAGTATAGAGAGAAGTGAAGTTGTTGGGACATGCGATGAGAGAGAAACCTTCGACCGACCAGTTTAGTTTATTTCATTTAACATGGCCGATCTTTTTAGAAGTTTTTTTATTTATGTTAATGGGCTTAGCCGATACATTTATGTTAAGTGCTTTGTCCGATAATGCAGTATCCGGTGTGGGTGCTGCCAATCAATATATTCATATTGCGATATTAATCCTTGAAGTGGTGGGCAACGGAGCTGCGATCGTGGTTTCGCAATATTTAGGTTCAAAGCGTTTTTTAGAAGCTACCAAAATTTCAGCATTGGCCATTACGATGAACTTAATAGTGGGGCTTATTATGAGCGCTCTATTTTTCTTTGGCTCCAGCCATTTAATGACGATGATGAATTTAAAGGGCGATGTTTTACAATATGCCCAGAGCTATTTAGTCATTATCGGTAGTTTTATTTTTTTACAGGCTATTATTAATGCACTAGCGGCTATTATTCGTGTACATGGTTGGACGAAGCAGACGATGTACGTATCGCTCGGTATGAATATTATTCACGTCGTGTTAAATTACGGCTTAATATTTGGTAATTTTGGACTGCCAGAATTGGGCGTGCAAGGGGCAGCTATTTCCTCGATTATTAGTCGTGGACTAGCGGTTATCGTATTTGCATGGCTGCTGTATCAAGTTATGGAGATTCGGGTGAAAATCGAATACTACTTCACTTTTTCACAAGAGTATGTGCGTAAAATTTTAAATATCGGTTTACCTTCTGCATTTGAGCAAGTGCTCTATCAATTTTGCCAAATCGTGTTTCTCTATTATGCAACGTATATAGGGGCTGAAACGCTTGCGGCAAGACAGTATGCCATGAATATTTCGATGTTTACCTACTTGTTTGCCGTTGCTATTGGGACGGGGACAGCTATTATTATAGGTCGTCATGTAGGTGCGGGTAAAAAAGATGAGGCGTATCGTCAATTATGGATAAGCGTGCGTGCTGCTTTTATTTTCACCATAACAATGGTGAGTGTTGTGACGATTTTCCGGAAGCAGTTAATGAGCCTATTTACAGATAATGCAGAGATTATCGCTATTGGAGGGTCTGTATTAGCATTGAGTATTTTGCTTGAAACAGGTCGGACGATGAATATCGTTGTCATTAATTCATTGCGCGCTTCAGGTGATGCAAGATTTCCTGTCAAAATCGGTTTCTTATCGATGGTTTGTATGAGCTTGCCGCTTGGCTATTTGTTTGTCTTTGTATTAGATTGGGGATTAGTCGGGATTTGGTTAGCGATTTCAGCAGATGAATGGATGCGTGCTATTATCGTATACTTTAGATGGAAGAGTCGAAAATGGGAACGTTTTGCTATTGTTTCACCGACAGAACAAAAGGAGGCAAAGTAAATGGGAGCACTCTCAAAACGTGCTGCAGGAGCGGCATTAATAAATGCAAATATCGGACTGTTCGCATGTCCAATTTGTCAAAAGACGATGGGTGTCTACGATCAAGGAAGATTGACATGCGCTACGAACCATTCCTTTGATATTGCTAAGCAAGGTTATGTCAATATGCTGACACATAGTGCAGCCTCTAAATATAGTAAAGAACTTTTTGAATCGCGTAAAACGATTATTGAAAGTGGTTTGTATGATCCGTTAGAAGAGAAAATAGCGGAGCTCATAGGACAAGCGAAAACAGTGCTAGATACAGGGTGTGGTGAGGGCTCACATTTAGCTCGTATAATGGCGGGGAAAGATGGAATTGGCGTTGGTATTGATATTGCAAAGGAAGGAATAGTAGCTGCAGCTCGGCATTATCCAGAGCAGATTTGGTGTGTTGGAGATTTAGCTAAAAGTCCGTTTGCTAAAGATCGTTTTGACGTCATTTTAAATATATTATCTCCGGCCAATTACGAAGAATTTAAACGATTGCTTACAGCAGATGGATGTGTCGTAAAAGTCGTACCGCAAAGTGGCTATTTGCAACAATTGCGAGCCCAACTTTATGCGGATTCGGCACAAGAAACGTACTCCAATGAGCAAATAGTGGAGCGCTTCCGAGAAAGTTTTTTGGATGTTACAGTAGAGCGTATTACTTATACAGTACCACTCGCATCATCGCTTGTTCCAGCGCTACTTGAAATGACGCCGATGGGCTGGCATAAGGCACAGCAAGCAGAAGTCAATGTAAGCGAAATAACAATTGATGTCGATATTTTAGTAGGGCGGGTATAAATGCTATAGATTTGACCTGGACAATTGCAGTGTCCAGCGCTTTTCGATTACAATGATAATAACTATTGAATAAGGTAGGAATAAAACAGTGTATAAATTTACGGCAAATCTTGTCAAATTAATATTAAAATTATCAGGTTCAAAAGCACGTGTATATGATGAGCACAACTTACCGAAGGATGGTGGGTTTATTATTGCGTGTACACATACAGGGTATGTGGATATTTTAAATTTAGGTGTTGCAGTCTTGCCTCGGGAAATTCACTTTATGGCGAAGAAGCAATTGTTTGATATTAAAGGGCTTGGATGGCTGATTGACCATTTAAACGCCTTTCCCGTCGATCGTGATAATCCAGGGCCAAGTGTTATTAAAGTTCCTTCACAGTTGCTGAAGGAAGGAAAGATTGTTGGTATTTTCCCATCAGGCACTCGTAATTCAGAAGGAACGGATTTAAAGCAAGGTGCTATTACGATTGCACAGCTTGCTAAAGCACAAATTGTTCCAGCTGCTTATGTTGGAGCGCGAAATGCTGGCGATGTCTTTAAACGAGGCAAAGGTTATCTTATCTACGGTGAGCCTTTTTATGTAACAGGCAAAGGAAAAGAAGGGCGTGAGGAATTTACACACCATCTTGAACATGAGCTTGTTGCTTTAACAGAGGAGTTAAATAAACGAATCGCAGCGGAAAAAAAATAATACTGTCAGCACTCAGAATCAAGATGATTTTGGGTGCTTTGTCGTAGGAGGCGTTTTTAATGATACATGTACTTTTTGTGTGCTTAGGGAATATTTGTCGTTCTCCAATGGCTGAGGCCGTTATGCGAGATTTAATAGAAAAAGAGCACTTACAAGAAAAAATTATAGTAGATTCAGCCGCAACCAGTTCATGGCATGTTGGTGAACCACCATATTCGGGCACACAAGATAAGTTGCGGGAATATGGAATTTCGACGGAAGGAATGCAGAGTCGACAGTTACATAAGCAGGATTTTGAGCAATTTGATTACATGATAGGGATGGATGAAAATAATTTACGAAACATGTATACGATACTTGGACAGTCTAATTCACCAAAGATTTTCCGTTTGTTAGATTTAACGGACCATCGAAAGGATGTACCTGATCCATACTATACAGGGGATTTTCAAGAAACGTATAATTTAGTGCTAGATGGCTGTCAGGCTTTACTAGAAAAATTGAAGCGCGAGAACAACTTGTAAGAATAGAGAGTCAGTAAAAGCTTGATTTTTTCAACTTTACATGCGCTGTGTGATAAAATTCTCTTTGCAGAAAACAGGACCTTAAACATTGGTATATCTAGCTTTGTAAGCATCATTGTGTTATTATTTGCAGAGTAAAGATACGAAAAGTATTTAAATACCATTTGCAGATGTACAGCCGTGCATCTATGATTTTATAAACTTTAATTTTGAAAGAGAGTGGAAACAATGGGTCGTAAGTGGAACAATATTAAAGAAAAGAAGGCGTCAAAAGACCAAAGCACGAGTCGCATAAATGCAAAATTCGGTCGTGAAATTTATGTAGCAGCAAAATCAGGCGAACCAGATCCTGAATCAAATCGCGCTCTTAAAGTTGTTCTTGAACGTGCTAAAACTTACAGTGTTCCTAAACATATTATTGAAAAAGCAATCGAAAAAGCGAAGGGCGGCGGCGATGAAAGCTTCGATGAATTACGCTACGAAGGTTTCGGTCCAGCTGGCACAATGCTAATTGTGGATGCTTTAACAAACAATGTTAACCGTACTGCATCGGATGTACGTGCGGCATTCGGTAAAAATAACGGCAACATGGGCGTAAGTGGTTCTGTTGCTTATATGTTCGATTCAACTGCAGTTATTGGTTTAGAAGGTAAAACGGCAGATGAAGTACTTGAAATTTTAATGGAAGCAGACGTTGATGCACGTGATATTCTTGAAGAAGAAGATACGGTCATTGTTTATGCAGAACCAGACCAATTCTTTGCTGCACAAGAAGCATTAAAAGCGGCAGGCGTTCAAGAATTTACAGTTGCAGAACTGTCTATGCTACCTCAAACAGAAGTGACATTAACAGGTGATGATGTAGCGAAATTTGAAAAATTAATTGATGCATTAGAAGATTTAGATGATGTACAAAACGTTTACCATAACGCAGATTTAGGTGAATAATTTTTATATAGTCAGACCAGTAGCAATCCTTTGCTACTGGTTTTTAACTTGTTTAACTGAGGATGCAAATTCGTGCTGAACAAGTTAAATACATTTAGAAGTCACACATTGGAGGGGGAGAAGTGTGCAAACTTTATTAGCCATCATTATTTTTTTAGTGACGCTATTTTTTGTCATCGTGCAGCCGCGTAAATTATCTATTGGTTGGTCTGCCTGTATTGGTGCTGCATTAGCTTTATTGTTAGGTGTCGTAACATGGCAAGATGTTTTGGCAGTAACTGATATTGTTTGGAATGCCACCTTATCGTTTATAGGTATTATCATTATTTCGCTTATTTTAGATGAAATCGGATTTTTTGAATGGGCAGCATTGCATATGGCACGACTTGCACGAGGAAGTGGGATTCGACTATTTATCTATATTGCTTGCTTAGGTGCGATCGTTTCTGCATTATTTGCGAACGATGGGGCAGCGCTTATTTTAACGCCCATTGTTTTAGCAATGGTACGCAAGTTAAGCTTAACAGAGCAGAAGGTGTTTCCATTTATCATTGCGAGTGGTTTTATTGCAGATACAACGTCCTTACCACTTATCATCAGTAATTTAACAAATATCGTATCGGCTGATTATTTCGATATCGGCTTTATGGAATATGCAGTACATATGATTGTCCCAAATATCGCGTCATTAATCGCGAGCATATGCGTGCTTTATATCTTTTTTAGAAAAGTGATTCCAACGCAATATTCTATGGAGGCATTAGTGCACCCTACAGTCGCTATTCAAGATAAAAAGTTATTTCGTATTTCTTGGTATGTGATCGCAATATTATTACTTGGCTTCTTGTCGAGTGAGTATTTTGCTATTCCGGTATCATTTATTTTATGTAGTGTAGCCATTATCTTTTTATGGTTGGCACGGACAAGTAAAAACATTGATACGAAGAGGGTTATAAAAGGTGCACCTTGGAGTATAGTGTTCTTTTCAATAGGCATGTATGTAGTTGTATATGGTTTGAAAAATGTAGGGCTTACAGGATTATTAGCAGACTTGTTAGAGCATGCTGTCCAACAAGGCTTATTTGTGGCAACGTTAACGATGGGCTTTGTGGCGGCCATTTTGTCAGCTGTTATGAATAATTTGCCGACGGTTATGATTGATGCGTTAGCTATTGCCGAAACAAGTGCAACTGGAACAATTAAAGAAGGGCTTATTTACGCCAATGTAATAGGGACGAATCTAGGACCGAAAATGACACCAATCGGTTCCTTGGCGACATTGTTATGGTTACATATATTAGCCCAAAAAGGCATTAAAATTAGCTGGGGACAATACTTTAAAATAGGTATTCTTATTACGATACCGACTTTATTCTTTACTTTACTAGCATTAGTCGCTTGGTTATTAATAATATAATTATTTGTGGAGCCTACAGTAAAAGAAATGATACAAGCGATGACTACCTTTACTGTTTAAAAAATATCAAAAAACTATTTTTCTACTTGCAATATCCCTGTAGAAAGATAGTTTTTTTCTTTGCGAAAAAATATGTATTTTAGCATATATAAATGAAAAGGCAAGTAATATACACATTTGTTGTGAAATACCCATTGTGTAAACTGTAAATCCATTCCATAATAGGTATGAATGCATTAAACGAACGAAGTAAAAAGGGGTGTTAAGCATGAAGTTTTTACGTTCAATACAGGGGAAATTGATTATCGTTTCAATGGCATTACTAATAGTGCCAAGTTTAATCATTGGGATCGTAAGTTATGGGAAAGCAAAAGATGGGATGGAAGGATTAGGCGAACAAGTTCTTCAAAATAGTGTGGAGTCTACACTGCAATTAATCGAACTTGCAAATGAGCGTGTGGAAAAAGGTGATATTCCTTTGGAGCTTGCGCAGGAAAGAGTACGTGAAGCATTGCTTGGTCCAAAGGATAGTGAGGGCAAGCGGCCAATTAATTATCCAGGTGATTTAGGTCAATATGGATATTTATATGTTTTGGACGACAAGGGGACACTCACAACGCATCCTACTCGTGAAGGCGATAATTTGTGGGATGAACAGGATAGTAGTGGTAAATATTTTATTCGTGATGTAACTGAACGAGCATTAGAGGGCGGTGGCTTTACGGAATATGAATTTGCACTGCCAGGACAGGACGTCTTAGCTGATAAAATTATTTACTCCGCAAAAGATCCACATTGGGGATGGATCGTAGCATCTGGTACATATATGCAAGATTTTAATAAGGAAGCCAATTCGTTGTTATTGGTTATAGGTGCGACATTATTAGGTGCCATAATTATCGGCACAGTTATCGTCATGCTCGTATCGAGACATCTAGCTTTACCGGTTAAAAACATATCGAAGCGTGTACAAGAAGTGGCACAAGGCAATTTAGCGGTTGAAATGGAAACCCTTCAACGATCAGATGAGATTGGCCAATTAAACGCAGGCTTTAATGATATGGTCGATCAATTGAAGACATTAATAACAAATGTAGAGGAAGCAATCGTTGAAATACAATCCACTTCTTCGAATTTAACAGCCGTAGCAGAGGAAACAAATGCTTACGGTGATGAAATCGTCAAAGCGATTAATGAAGTATCGAGAGGGGCAGTAAAGCAAGCATCCGACGCTGAGGATACGAATCGCACAGCAATGGCATTTGCACAACAGATTGAAGAATTACATGATAAAAATGACTTAATGCTAGATGCTTCTCAAATGATGAAGCACTCCAATGAAGAAGGGCTAATCAATTTACACAGCTTGAAGGATAAATCACAAGAATCGTCTACGCTTATTAGTAGTGTACAAACAGTATTCAATAGCTTAATTGTCAAAGTAAGAGAAATTGAAGGCATTGTTGGTACGATTAATGAAATTTCGGATCAAACAAATCTACTTGCATTAAATGCATCGATTGAAGCTGCCCGGGCTGGGGAGCATGGGAAAGGGTTTGCTGTCGTAGCTGAAGAAGTACGGAAGTTAGCAGACCAAACATCAGTTGCAACGGATTTAGTACGTACGACATTACGTGGTATTGAAAGTGAAACGCATTTAGTGAACGATGAAATGCAGAAAACGAATACGATCGTTCGACAGCAAAATGATTCGGTGAGTATGATGGAATCTTCATTTAATGACATTGAACTAGCTGTGGAAAAGATTATAGCGATTATTGGAGACATGACTTCAGGGGTAGAATATTTAAATAGTTCTAAAGAAGACATGATGCAATCGATTGAAAGTATCGCACTGATTAGTGAAAGAAATGCCGCAGCCTCAGAGGAAGTAACAGCATCTGTTGATGAACAACAAAGAGCGATACAACTTGTTAGCGAATCCTCTAACGATTTAACAGACGAAATCTCGGCATTACAGGAATCTATACAACGCTTTACAATAAGATAATACTGCAGATGCTTGTACGGTAGCCATACATTGTACAAGCATCCTTTTTATGTTTGAGGCGTTGTAAGTAAAAAGGGGTGGTGTATGTGAAAAAGTGGTTAGTGGGAGGCATCGTCATTATCCTATGTATAGGGAGTGCTCTATACATCTGGTTAGAACAAGAAATGAAAAGAGGAACAAAGCCAATGGCAGATGGCACAGCACAATATGTCATCGTCCTTGGGGCAAAAGTAAAGCCTGGTGGCATACTGTCACTATCTTTAAAAAATAGACTAGAAGAAGCTGTCAGCTATTTAAATCAGTACCCGGATGTCAAAGTCATTGTATCGGGTGGACAAGGAGCAGATGAGGATCGGACAGAAGCGTCTGCAATGCTTTCGTACTTACAAGACAAGGGGATTGACCGTGAACGAATTTTAGTGGAAGAGCAATCTACGTCGACCTATGAAAACCTACTATTTTCAAAAGAATTACTACCTGAGGGGACGAAACGAATTACTATCGTCTCGAATGATTTTCATTTACAACGAGCGAAGTATTTAGCACAGAAGCTAGATTTAGAGGCAGATGTCGTCGTAGCAAAAACCCCAAAATCTGTTGAAGCGAAGTTAAAACTGCGTGAAAGAGCGGCATTGTTAAAAACCTATATCATCGGTCATTAATTGCTTTCTTTCCCTTATGTTTTTGGCATATAATAGAAATATATTGAGTAAACGACAGAAAGAGGGTACTTCTATGACAACGTTTAAAGATTATGTATACAACCGTCCGAACGTGGAAGCAATGAAAAAGCAACAACTAGCTATTATCGAGCAATTTAAAGAAGCACAAACAGTTGAAGCACAAAGTGAGCTAATTGAAAAAGTAAATGAACTGAGTAATGAATATGCAACAATGGCTAATCTCGTATATATTCGAGCATCTATCGATACGAATGATGCCTTTTATCAAGAAGAACGCGACTATTTTGATGAAGTAGGTCCTGAGCTTGAAGAAATGACAACGGAGTATTATAAAGCATTAATCGCTTCACCTTTCCGCGCGCAGTTAGAAGAAAAATGGGGCCAACAGTTATTCGATTTAGCATCCTATCAAATTAAAGGATTTTCTCCGCAAGTAATTGATTTAATGCAAAAGGAGAACAAGCTAGTTTCAGAATATAATAAACTAGTTGCTTCAGCGCAAATTGACTTTAATGGGGAAACATTAACGTTAGCACAGCTAGGACCTTATGCAGAATCGACAGATCGTGCAATGCGTAAAGCGGCTACAGAAGCGCGCTTTGGCTTCTTTGCAGAACATGAAGAGGAATTTGACCGATTATATGATGAGCTTGTGAAAGTCCGTCATGAAATTGCAGTGAAATTGGGCTATAAAAACTATGTAGAACTTGGCTATATTCGTATGAATCGTATTGATTATAATGCGGAAATGGTGAAAAAATTCCGTGATCAAGTACGTGATTTAATCGTACCGGTTGCAACAAAATTATTTGAGCGCCAAGCAAAGCGTATCGGGATTTCTGACCTAAAGTTTTATGATGAAGCGTTAAATTTCTTAACAGGAAACGCTACGCCAAAAGGCGATGCAAATTGGATTGTTGAGAACGGGAAAAAAATGTATGAAGAACTATCAGCTGAAACTGGTGAGTTTTTCAACTTTATGATTGACCATGACTTAATGGATTTAGTAGCGAAGAAAGGGAAAGAAAGTGGTGGCTATTGTACGTTTATTGAAAATTACCATTCGCCATTTATTTTCTCGAATTTCAACGGTACATCAGGTGATATTGATGTGTTAACACATGAGGCTGGACATGCCTTCCAAGTGTATTCAAGCCGCGATATCGGCATCCCAGAATATTTATGGCCAACATATGAGTCTTGTGAAATCCACTCGATGAGTATGGAGTTTTTCACTTGGCCGTGGATGGAGTTATTCTTCAAAGAAGATACGGAGAAATATAAATTTACGCATTTAAGCAGTGGCCTTTTATTCCTTCCTTATGGAGTTGCGGTAGATGAGTTCCAACATGTTATTTATGAAAATCCGACGATGACACCAGCTGAGCGTAAAGCGGCATGGAAAAAAATTGAGGAAACGTATTTACCGCACCGTGATTATGATGGCAATAGCTATTTAGAGTCAGGTGGTATTTGGCAACGTCAGGCACATATTTATGCTAGCCCATTCTATTATATTGACTATACGTTAGCACAAATTTGTGCATTCCAATTCTGGAAGCGTTCACGTGAAGAGTTTGATGCTGCATGGAAGGACTATATCCATTTATGTGGCTTAGGCGGTTCTATGTCATTTACAAAGCTCGTAAAAGAAGCGGGCTTAATTTCACCATTCGAGGATGGCTGTGTAGAATCAGTCATCGGTGTAATTGAGGATTACTTAAATTCAGTGGATGATACAAAGTTGTAGAACCTGTTTTAAGACTAAGTAGAACAAGTTCCGCAAAGAACACTAGTTGATGTTAGCGAAGGCGGTGACTCCTGCTCAGAATGCACACAACGTAAGACGCAACAAGCCGCGCGAAAGCGGGGGTTGCGGCTTACGTGTGTGCCCGCGGAAAGCACCGCCGTAGGGGACATCAAGACATAGAAAAAGTGTTCCGCTTGCTAATATCTTTCCGCGATGTAAAATAAATGTCACTTTAGCTATTTCACACTATTGCAATAGATAAAATATAGAAGCAAACACTAGTTGATGGTAGCGAAGGCGGTGACTCCTGCGGGAACACACACAACGTAAGACGCAACAAGCCGCGCGTAAGCGAGGGTTGCGGCTTACGTGTGTGCCCGCGGAAAGCACCGCCGTAGCGGACATCAACGATATAGAAAAGTGTTAGATTGATGGCTGTCAATCTAACACTTTTTCTCATTGTCCCAACGGAGCCAGGTGAGAGGGTTTTCTATAAAAATTGTCAAAGAAAAGTTGTTTTTTAGCCTATTCTCTTTTTATCTTTGTAATAAATACTAGGATACTTGCGAAATGGTTAATATATAAGTAGTATTTTCAGTAACCGTGATAAAAGGAAGTGAAGAATGTGACGAGGAAAGTATGGTTTCAAGTAGGAGTAGGAATTTTACTCGTTCTACTCATACTTAAATATTTTATTGAAATTCATTGGATTTTCTCACCGCTTGCGATTATTTTAAAAGCCATATTTGTGCCATTATTACTTGGCGGCGTGTTGTATTATGTGACAGAGCCAATTCAACGATTTTTAGAAAAGCGCAAATGGCCGAGATGGGCTAGTATATTAACAATTATTGTTGGGCTAATTGCAATGGTAGTAGGCTTTGGGTGGGTTGTCGGTAATCCGATAGCGACACAGCTTAGTAATCTTGCAAAAAATGCCCCGTTGATAAGTTCTAGCATTCAAGAGGCAACTGACTATGTGATTAGCTTGTTCAGTAATAAGGATAACTTGCCTCCGCAAGTAACCGAATTTATCGATAATCTTGCCAATTCAGTACAAAGTATTGCTGTCGTGGCAAGCAAGTGGGTCGTATCATTTATACAATCCATCGTTTCCGTTTCATTACTAGCTATTTTAATTCCATTCTTCTTCGTCTTTATGTTGAAGGACCATGAGAAATTTGCGCCGTCCATTTATAAATATTTTAATGGTGAGCGTCGTGAATGGGTGAAAAAGACATTAAGTGAGATAGATGATGTGTTACGTAGCTATATTCAAGGACAATTGCAAATTAGTTTTTTACTAGCACTTATCATGTATGTTGGGTATTTAATTATTGGTTTAGAGTACTCATTATTGCTCGTTATTTTTGCTTTCTTTATGAATATGATTCCGTTTATTGGGCCGTGGATTGCCCTTACACCGGCAGTCATTGTGGCGGTCATCCAAGATCCAATGCTCGTAGTTTGGGTGTGCGTTGTGACACTGATTGCGCAACAAATTGATAGTAACTTTATTACACCAAATGTGATGGGGAAATCACTTGATATCCATCCGTTAACGGTTATTACGATTATTTTAGCAGCTGGAAATATAGCAGGCTTCATCGGAATAATTATTGCCGTGCCATTTTATGCGGTAATTAAGGTTATCGTTTCAAATATTTATGACAAACGAATTGCGATAAAGAAAAAGGCGACGAAGTCAGTATAGGAGTCGAATAAAATGGAACAAGAAATTGTAAAAGTTTTTAATGAGCAACATGAGCAAATTGGAACGGCTACAAGAGCAGAAGTACATGAAAAAGGTTTGTGGCATGAGACTTTTCACTGCTGGCTTGTCAACGAAAACTATATTTACTTCCAAATTCGTAGCGCGCAAAAAAAAGACTATCCAGGACTGCTCGATATTACAGCAGCAGGTCATTTATTAGCGATTGAGACAGTGGAAGCGGGCATACGAGAAGTAAGAGAAGAATTAGGATTAACAATCGATATTCATGAAATCGTGAAAATGGGTATGACTTCATGTAGCATCGTATCCGAAAAAATGATTGATAATGAATTTTGTCATGTTTATTTGTACCCGTTTGAGGACAATTGGGATGCTTTTGCGTTGCAATATGAAGAAGTTTCCGGTGTTGTTCGCGCAAAGCTTGATGAAGCTGAAGCTTTCTTTTTAGGAAAAACGAGTACTTTAAATATTGAAGGATATGAATATTTCCCTGATGGACAACGAGCGCACTTAGTTCGCCCTGTCACTACAGCTCAATTTGTTCCATATCGTGAGTTGTATGTTGCGAATGTGATTGATTTTGTGAAAAACAATATGTATCATCGATAGAATAAAATAGAAAACGCGCTTCATGAGATTAAACTACAAACTATCGTAGTTTGGCATGATAGCGTGTTTTTTTGTTTTTTTGACAACTTATTTAAATTATTTTTGTAAATAAAATGTTTGCGCAGCAGGTAAAAGTAAGTTGAATCGTGAAATATATGTAATTAATAGTATGGATTAATTTGTTGTGTAATTTCCTACAAAAAAGGAGGTTAAAAATGACCCAGTACTTTAGTGAACTTGCCAATCGATTTCATTGGGAAAGCAACTATCAAATTTGGATTGCTAGTCTAGAACATCCTGTTTTTGAATTAATCGAAGGTGTAAGGGAACGCACTATTTTGCCATTTCAGCATTTAGCGTCTCATAATGAGGATATTTTTCAAATAATTCAGAACGATAAGATGTTTATTGTTTTTACATATCCGGGGAATTATCAAATTATGCTTAATTTGTATGAACACAAAACATTTACTGAAGGAGAGTTAGTCGTTTTATTTCATTACTTATATCCCTATTATACGAATGCAGCTATTAAACGAGAGAGATATAAACTAGGGAAAGTGATAGAAAGTACACGCAAAGCCTCAGCTACCTTAAGTACGGAGGAGATTTATAACAACATTTTGTCCTATGCAATGGATGTAATTCCTAATTGTGATATCGGAACTTTATGGTGGTTTGATGAAGAGAAGCACAAATTGACGTGCAAAGCTTCTGTCGGAAATATATTAAAAGGCATTACTAAAATGGAATTTAATGTAGATGAGGGGCCAGTTGGATATACATATTCAATGAATATTCCGCTATTATCCAATGCGAACAATAATAGTATTTGGGAAACGATAGGTAATATTTCTTCTGAAAACTCTAAATACTGGGACCCATCTTATGAGTTTACGAAACATGTCAAATCATTTTTGACGTACCCGATTATGGTAGACGATCAAGTAGAAGGGGTCATATTTCTATGCCAAATTATTAAGCCCTATCCTTTGTCAGATGAAGATTTACATCTTTTACAAGGCTTTTCATCGCAAGTAGGCATATCAATTCGTAATGCAAGACAGTACTCGCACATTAAAAACTTAAATGATGTGCTACTAAAGCGAGATGATATTCACGCAACGCTTACGAAGTTATCTATTCAAAATAAGGGCGTCTTAAAAATTGTAGAAGAGATGTCTCGAATGATGGGCAAAAATGTGCTGTTTGTTGATTTATTAGAAAATGAAATAACGCCTATTACGGCAAAACTTCCTGTTCAACTATCGTATAAAGATTTAAATGGTATTTTACAATCAACGTTAGAGCAACCATTTTATGAGTTGAAACGGTCCGGCTATGTGACCCATATTATTTATCCAATCCGTTCGATGCAAATTACATTAGGCTGTATCATTGTCGAAAGTGCAACGCAAATTGAGCAAATGGATACCATTGTAATGGAGCAAGGACATTCTGTGCTTGCGCTTGAACTAGTGAGAAAACAAAATGATACTGCTTTCTACTATAAAAAGCGGCGCGAACTATTTTCTGAGTTAGTGAATTCTAAAGATCAGTCCATTGTTTTGCAAAAGGCCCAAGAGCTTAATATTAGCTTGCATGAGCCATGCAATGTCACCTTATTTAAACTGAGCCATTATAAAAGCCCTCATCATTTAGAAGCATTTATCCATCGTTTAACAGCGCAATTAAAACGAGACTTATTCTCTTATATTCAGCTTCTTTATGCGTATCATGATGAAGTTACAGTTGTAAGCAGCGTTCATAGCGCAACTGATAAACAGTTTCGTAAAAAGTTAGAAAGTATTTGTCATGAATGGGGCAAAGAGAAAAGCGTTACGTTAAGCTGTGGACTCGGGTCAACTTATCAAGATGTTTACTTTTTACCAAAAACGTTTGATGAGGCAAAAACAGCATTAGCTTATTTAAATTCGAGAGGACAGCATGGATTAATAGATTATTCGCAGATTGGTGTCAATCGCTTATTTATTAAACAAGATCAGCAGGAAATTAAACATTTTTTAGCTGAAGTGTTTGAGCCACTCCGTACAAAACAAAGCAAGAATAATTCATTAGAAGAAACACTAATCGTCTATATAGACACAAATCGCTCCGCTGTGAAGGCTGCTGAAATGCTACATGTTCATATTAACACGCTCTATCAACGACTAAGAAAAATAGAAGAAGTGCTAGCTATTTCTTTCCAACAGCCTGGAGATTTATTAAAACTGCAATTAGCGTGCTATTTAAAGCAGTCTTATAGTCATTTATAGCAAGAATCAAAGCCTGAATGGAAACTCAGCAATCCTTTTTTTAATAAATAGTAATAGAAGTGAGCCCTAGTTGTTGGTAGCGAAGGCGGCGACTCCTGCGGCTTACGTGTGTGCCCGCGGAAAGCGCCCGCCTTAGCGGACAACAACGGCATAGAAAAAAGTGTTGGATTGATCGTAGTCAATCTAACACTTTTTCTCTTTATCCTAGACTCATCCTTATATAAAATCATCCATTTATCAAATGCAAACACTGTAAAAACATACATTGTACGAATCAGACTTCGAGAATAAAATAACGTTAATAAGCAGAAAAATTCTTCTTTAAGAAGAAAAAATATACTTTTTAACAAAAAGAGGTGGTTGGTATGAAGCTGTATTGTAAATAGTGTTGGATTTTTGCAAAGCCTTAACTTGTTGATTTGGAATCTGCGCGTACATTATATGTCATTTCCACTGCATAACAAAAAGGGGGGGATTATTTTGAATTTAACATATACACAAGAAGACGAGCTCTTTCGTTTAGAAATAAGAAGTTGGTTAGAAGCTAACTTGCCTGAGGGATGGATAGAGGGAAGACGCCATTTGCCGGAAGATGATCGACAACGAAAAGACTTTTTAAAAGCTTGGCAACGCAAGCTGATGGAAGGTGGCTGGGCTGGCATTCACTGGCCGAAGCAATATGGTGGACGTGGTGCATCATTAATTCAAGAAGTCATTTATCAGGAAGAACTAGCGCGCGTCAAAGCACCGCCCGTTTTGAATTTTATGGGCATTAATATGGTAGGGCCAACGTTAATCCAAATGGGCACATCTGAACAAAAAGAAAAGTACATCGACAAAATTTTAAGCGGTGAAGAAATTTGGTGTCAAGGCTTCTCTGAACCGAATGCTGGCTCGGACCTAGCGGGTTTACAGACGAAAGCGGTAGAACGAGATGGAAAATGGTACATTACGGGTCAAAAAGTTTGGACCACATATGCACATATGGCTGATAAATGTTTTATTTTAGCCAGAACGAGTAGCGCAGGGAAACGCCATGAGGGAATTACAGCTTTTTTAATCGATATGCACCAGCCGGGTGTTGAAGTACGACCAATTTATCAAATGAATGATGACCATGACTTTAATGAGATTTTCTTACAAGATGCTGTAGCGGAAGCTGCAGATGTAGTAGGTGGTGTAGGAATGGGTTGGCAAGTTTCAATGGCATTACTTAGTCATGAACGGGTTGGCGTAGCGGGTACGATTTTCCATCTGGAAAATATTTTTGAAAACTTAGTGCAGGATATGCAACGGAAGGACGCAAATCGCAACATGGCGATTGATAATCCACACCATGCTACGAAGCTTGCTCAAATTTATACGCGATTACGCGCTGCATCATTGAACTACTATCGCAATTTAACGAAAACGATTGATCAAGGCTATCCTGGGCCAGAGGGATCGATTGATAAATTAGTTAGTAGTGAGCTTTCAAAAGAGCTTACGAATTTTGCAGTGTCTATGCAAGGTATACAGGGCGTGCTTTGGAAAGGTGACGAAAATACATCTGTTGATTGGCAACATCAGTATTTACAATCTTTTGGTTCAACGATTGCTGGCGGGACGACTGAAATTTTGAAAAATGTCATTGGTGAACGCATTCTAGGTTTACCAAAGGATTTAAAATAATTACGTTGTAAGGGAGGGCTAATGATGCACTTTGCATTGACAAAAGAGCAGAAACTATTTCAAACATCGCTTAGAAAATATTTAGTGGCGCAGGACAAAACACGTGCTGCCAGGTTGTTTATAACGGGTGACCTATCACACTATGAAAAAATTTGGACAGGCTTAGCAGAACTAGGGGCTATGGCCATTAATATCCCAGAGGAATACGGCGGTGCCGGTTTGTCGCAAGTAGACCTTATACCTGTGCTAGAAGAAGTTGGGCGTATTTTATTGCCTGGTGTTTATGCGGAAACGGTGGCATTTGCCACACCTCTTATTACACAATACGGGACAGCGCAACAAAAGGAGCGCTATTTACCGAAAATTGCAGCCGGAGCAGCAAAGTTTACGTTAGCAATTGCGGAGCCAGACACATGGAGCTTTGTTCAGCAGGCTATTCAGTTACAAGCAAAGCCGATTGGGGATTATTTTATTCTGAATGGCACGAAAACTTTTGTTATAGATGGCGATCATGCTGATGCTATCATCGTCGCCGCCAAAACAGCTGAAGATGCTATAACGCTTTTTATTGTAGATAAAGAGGATGTGCAATGGTCGACAAAACGTTTGCAAGTTGTTGATGAAACAAAGGCTATAACGGAAGTACATTTCGATAATATCCGCCTGTCAAAAACGGCGGTTCTTGGAGAAATTAATAACGGTTGGTCCATCTATCAGCAAGGTCAACAAGCATTAAAGGCTGCCTTAGCGATGATGAGTGTAGGCAGTATGGAAGAGGTGGTCGAGATGTGTGCGGAATATGCCAAGACGCGAGAGCAATTTGGTCATGCAATCGGTCGTTTCCAAGCGGTGAAGCATCGAATTGTTGAGATGAAGGTTGAATTAGATTTAGCTAAATCAATTGTTTATTATGCTAATTGGGCAGTAGCAGAGCAACCGACAGATGTTGTGTCAGCAGTAGCGAGTGCAGATGCATTTGCGAAAAATGCTTTTATCGAAGTCGCAGCGCATAATATCCAAATGCATGGTGGGATAGGGTTTACAACAGAAATTGATTGTCATTTATTTTTGAAAAGAGCTCGTTTGTTGGAAAGCTATTTAGGTCAATTGCAAGATTCATACGATGTCATTATAAAAGCACAGGGGTGGATGCTAAATGATCAAACAGTTCAACAATCCGAAGTTTTACAATCAAACAATACCTAATGAAATCACTATTCCCCATGTACCGGTCGGCGCAATTATTAAGGGGGCTGCCAAGTATTATGGAGAGCGCGTTGCCTTTCTTTTTCGCCAAAAAGAGCTAACTTACAAAGAGCTTTACAATCAAGCATTGCGTTTAGCGAATGGGCTCAAAGAGATGGGCATTGGCAAAGGTGATGTTGTTGCGATTCAAATGCTGAATTGCACACAATATGCTGTTTCCTATTATGGTGTCGTGCTAGCGGGGGCTACGTATACACCTGTTAATCCATTATTACCGAAGGACGAATTTTTATTTCAACTACAGGATAGCGGTGCGAAAGTGCTAATCACCTATGAACAGCTTGCTACTTTGTGGGAAGATGTTATGCAGCATGCCAAAATTAAAAAAGTTATTGTGACAGGCGATGTAGAGGTAGCTTCCTTAGAACAATGCCTAGACACAACGTCTTACGGTGAAGATGTTGTAAGTTTCAATCGCTTTATTAATGACCATGAAGCACGTGAATTTACTGTTGATATTGATGTTTTAGAAGATGTAGTACACATCGCTTATACGGGCGGCACAACAGGAAAACCAAAAGGCGTTATGATTACGCATAAAAACTTAATCAGTAATATTTTGCAATCTGCTGCATGGTCTTCAGCAGCATTGGCACAAGTTGATGACGATGGTGCATTAACGGTCAATATTGTGGAGCCAGATACTAATGAATATTTGAAGCACTATCCAACATTACCGGGGACCAATGTTCGTCTTAGCCCTGCACCAATGTATCATGGGGCGGGTACGATGGGCGGTTTAGCGTACGGTGTACTTTTAGGGGCCACTTCTATTTTATTCGACCGTTTTATCCCAGAAGAATTTTTAGCAGATTTAGAACGTTATAAAATAACAGAGTTATCGGGCGCTCCTGCTATGTTTAACTTCTTATTGATGCATCCGAACATTGAAAAGCATGATTTCTCCAGCGTTCGGACAATTAATTCAGGCGCGGCACCAATCGCGATGGAAACGATGAAGCTACTTATCAAACATTTCCCGAACGCGGTTGTCACAGAGGGCTATGGTTTGACAGAAGCTACAGCGAGTGCTGTGCAAAGTGTTGGCTTTTATGGCGGTGAACGGAAGTTAGGGACAGTAGGATTACCTATTTATAATACAAAGGTTAAATTAATGTCTGTTGACGAACAAGGTAAAGAAATAACGGAGGCTGGTCAACGTGGGGAAGTATGCATCAAAGGCCCGCAAGTAATGAAAGGTTATTTCAATAATCCAGAGGTGACAGCAGAAACTTTAATCGATGGTTGGTTGCACACAGGTGATATTGGTATTTTTGATGAAAATGGTTTCTTGTCCATAGTGGATCGTAAAAAAGATATGTTGATCTATAACGGTTATAACGTGTATCCACGCCAAATTGAAGAACATCTTTATGAGCATCCAGCTGTTGCAGCAGCTATTGTTGTCGGCATTCAAGATCCGAATGTAGGGGAAAAGCCAAAAGCATTTGTCGTATTAAAACAAGGGGTTTCTACAACTGAAGAAGCCATTATGCATTTCGTAAACGAAAAAGTTGTCCATTATTCACGTATACGCGAACTCGAATTTATCGATCAATTACCGATGACAGCTGCCGGAAAAATTTCGAAAATTCAATTAATAGAAAAAGAGAAAACACGTCTAAATCAAGTGTAGGGGGTTACATGATGTTTGAAGCAGTCATAGTAGATGCCATTCGTACACCGATGGGCAGACGCAACGGAAGCTTAGCGAATGAGCATCCTGTTGATTTATTAGGCTTTGTGTTACAGGCAATTATTGAACGCAATCATTTAGACCCAGCACTCGTCGATGATGTGATTGTCGGTTGTGTAGATCAAGTGGATGAACAATCATCAAATATTGCCCGCAATGCGTGGCTTGCCGCAGGACTTCCTATCTCAGTCCCTGGCACAACCATTGATAGGCAATGTGGCTCTAGCTTACAAGCGGTGCATTTTGCTGCACAAGGCATTATGGCCGGTAGCTATGATGTGGTGATTGCCGCGGGAATTGAGTCGATGTCACGTGTGCCAATCGGTTCCTCCGCTCGCGATGGCAAAACACCGATGACGAAAAGTCTATTTGAAAAATTCGATTTACAAGGTTATGGCTTTAATCAATTTGCTGGCGCTGAACTCATAGCACAAGAAGTCGGTTTAACGAGAGCGCAAATTGATGAATATAGTGCACGCTCACATCAACGAGCAGCAACAGCACAACGTAAAGGCTATTTTACTAATGAAATTATTGCCGTGCCGATACAGGATGCGGAAGGCAATGTGTCTGTTTTTGATAAGGATGAAACAATTAGACCAGATACTTCAGTTGAACAATTAGCAAATCTCAATCCTGTTTACGAAGGACTAAAAACAGTGACGCCTGGCACAGCGAGCCAAATCTCGGACGGTGCTAGTGCCGTGTTGATTGTTAGCAAAGAAGCGGCTGAAAAATATGATTTGCGACCACGTGCGCGGTTTATTGCGTTCTCGGTTGTCGGTACAGATCCTGTTGCGATGCTAAAGGGTCCGGCTGTCGCAACGCAAAAGGTGCTTGAAAAAGCAGGGTTAACGAAAGAGGATATTCATTTAGTAGAAATTAATGAAGCATTTTCATCTGTTGTACTGCGCTGGCAGCATGAAACGGCAATTCCACTAGAGAAGGTGAATGTTAATGGTGGTGCGATCGCATTAGGACATGCACTTGGTTCAACAGGTACAAGGCTTGTTGCTACATTACTCAATGAACTAGAAAGAAGGCAAGAGCGCTATGGACTCGTGACCATTTGTGAGGGCCCAGGCATGGCGAATGCTGTAATTATAGAACGGTGTGAATAGGGAGATGAAAACATGGATTTTAACAATAGAGCGGTAGTTGTAACAGGTGGGGGATCAGGTTTAGGTGAAGCAACAGCGAGAGTGATTGCTGAGCAAGGTGGATTTCCGGTTATTTTAGACTTAAATGAAGAAAAAGGTCATGCCATCGCAATGGAGTTAAACGGTCTATTTGTGAAAACAAATGTGACGAAGGAAGAAGAAGTGCAACAGGCTATTGATATGGCGCTCGAAAAATATGGCGCTATTCATGGTGTTGTCAATTGTGCAGGTTTAGGTACATCTACAAGGGTAGTAGGGAAAAAAGGGATTTTCCCATTAGATGAATTTAACTTTGTTGTACAAGTAAATTTAGTAGGGACATTTAATGTGATTCGTTTAGCTGCAGCTGCTATGGCTCATAACGATGCAAACGATTTTGGAGAAAAAGGTGTTATCGTGAACACAGCATCCGTTGCAGCGTTTGAAGGACAAATTGGTCAAGCTGCCTATGCTGCTTCGAAGGCGGGGATCGTTGGTATGACATTACCAATTGCCCGCGACCTTGCTAGCTATGGCATTCGTGTGATGACCATTGCACCAGGCATTTTTAATACACCTTTAATGGCAATGGCTCCTCAAGAGGTGAAAGAAGCATTAGGTAAGCAAATTCCGTTCCCACCGCGCTTAGGTGAAGCACCTGAATTTGCCCATTTAGTTAAGGCGATTTTTGAAAATCCAATGTTAAACGGTGAAACGATTCGCTTAGACGGTGCAGTACGCATGGGTCCACGATAAAAGGAGGATGGCAAAATGACATTAGAAACGATGACGGTTGAAAAGCTAGAGAATGGCGTGCATGTTGTAACGATTAATAATCCACCAGCAAATACTTTAAACTTAGGTATTCAAAATGACTTATTAAAAATTATTGAAAATGTAAAAAACGATGCCTCCATTCGTGTGCTAGTTTTTAAATCTGCTCATCCGAAAATTTTTATTGCGGGGGCTGATTTAGGGCAAATGAGTAATACGGATGGCCCTATTGATTACGCAGAAGGTGCAAAACAGTTACAGGATGTTTTTAATGCTTTAGAACAATTACCGATTCCAACAATTGCCGCAATTAATGGCCATGCACTAGGCGGTGGTTGTGAATTTGCACTGGCATGTGATTTCCGTATTATGGGTGGCGGTACAATTGGTTTGACTGAGGCTTCACTTGGCTTATTACCAGCTGCAGGTGGCACACAACGTTTACCGCGCTTAATTGGAGGCGCAAAAGCTCGTGAGTTAATGTTCTTTAGTAAGCGATTAAATGCGGCTGAGGCACAAGCGATAGGACTTGTGACAAAAGCTGTTGAACCAGCAGCACTAGATGAAGAGGTGTACCAGTTTGCCAATACGCTAGGTCAAGGAGCCATTAAAGCAATTGGTTTAATAAAAGAGTGTATTGTAGCTGTCGATAGCACGCTAGAAGAGGGGTTAAAAGTAGAACGGGAAGCGTTTGCTAGAACGTTTTTAACTGGTGAACCTGAAGAGGGTATGAAAGCCTTTTTTGAGAAGCGAGCACCTAATTTTTCACAGCAATTAACAACATAAAAATCTATGGGGCGTGACAATGATGTCATCGCCCTTTTAACAAATAAAGGGGGAGCAAGCATGTTACTAAATGGATTGAAAGTGTTAGATTTTTCTGGGCTTTTACCAGGCCCATTTGCGACAATGATGCTGGCTGATTTGGGCGCTGAGGTAGTGCATATTACAAAACCAGCTACAGGTGAAGGACGCTGGATTGTCGATGATTATTTACAACGCTCAAAAAAATCGTTAGCTGTGAATTTAAAAGATCCAACGGTTATCGAGCATTTGAGAGAGTTAGTGGCACACTATGATATTGTTGTAGAGCAATTTCGACCGGGCGTAATGGAACGGCTTGGCCTAGGTTATGAGGCTTTGAAAGAAGTGAATCCAAACATTATTTATTGTTCTATTTCCGGTTATGGACAAACAGGTCCTTATAAGGATAAAGGGGGGCATGATATCAATTATGTCTCTTTAGCAGGTATTCATGGCTATTCTGGTAGTCAACAACAAGGTCCGCCGAATCTTGGTATTCAAATTGCAGATTTAGCGGGAGGCTCTTTACATGCGGTTGTCGCCATTTTAGTCGCTGTCATCTATCGTACAAGGACAGGGGAGGGGCAACATTTAGATATTAGTATGACAGACTGTGCGTTAGCATTAAACGCATTAGCGGCACCTGAATTTTTAGTACAAGGAAAGCCATTAGAACGCGAACAAATGATGCTCAACGGCGGAAGCTTTTACGGTCATTTTGAAACGCAGGATGGACGCTATATGTCCGTTGGCAGCATAGAGCCTAAATTCCGCCAAGCTTTATGTACGGCCATTCATCGTCAAGATTTATTGCCGTTAGTGATGAGCTATAAGTCGGCAGATGAATTAGCATTTAAGCAGCAGCTAGCGGAAATTTTTAAAGCAAAAACATATGAACAATGGGTAGAAATTTTCGCTAAAATAGATGCGTGTGTGGAACCGGTATTATCTTTTGAAGAAACGGTGACACACCCATTATTCCTTGCACGCAATATGTTTGTTGATATTACAAAAGAAGATGGAACGATACAAAAACAGCTAGCCTGCCCTATTAAGTCTAATGTCTTTCAGCCAGTATATACAGCAGCCTGTGAAGCTATAGGGGAACATAACGAGGACATTCTTGGATTGTCTATTAAATAACGGAATTCTTATGTACGTAATCGTAGAAGCTCATAAAGATAACTTTGAAATGAATTGAAGTTATTTTTATGAGCATTTTATGTCTATATGTTAATTTATGTAGAAAATAAGCTATACTTGTATTTACAATGAAAGAAAAGGAGCATGTACATGCTAACATTTGAACAAAAACAAGCGATAATTGAATCGTTTTCTGAATTAACAAAAAAAGAAATTTCGATGAAACGAGTGAATTATCATTTTATGGACAGTTTGTTTGAAAAAACGATTGTCGTAGAAAAATTACACCCAAACGGCAATGGTTTTGTCTTTGTCGGTGACTTATTGCGCTATGAAAATGAAGCAAATGATAAAGGGTTAGTCAATATTCGTGATTACGATGAACAGCAGTTACGTGCCATTATTGAAGATGCCATTACGTATTTAGGTGAGGAACAAGAAGAAGAAGAACCGATTATTGAAACTTGGCGTAATCGTGAAGGGGATCAATTGGAGCTCGCTTTTGAGCAACGTTCATGGAATGTCTATCACCGCGATAATTTAGAAGAAGCCTTTGGCACATATGAAGCTGCGAAAGAGTATTTACTGGAAGAAGGCTTTCGTAAAAAGAATTAAGTAATATGGGGGAAATGAAATGAGCGGTAAAAAAATAGTGGGGATTGTCATTGTTGTTTTAGTTATTGCATGTTTATTTTCTGTTTTTACGATTCAAAATTTCTATAAAAACAATGAAGAACAGCCAAATAGCGAAAATCGTGAAATTAATAAGTCAAAAAGTTTGAATTTAATTTTACCACAGGCTACAATTATCTCGAATTCAAGATAATTGAAAGGTGATGTGTTCATGCAACATATATTTCATAAAGGAACAGATGAAACAAAACCTACCTTGTTATTATTACACGGTACAGGTGGAGACGAGCATTCTTTACTTAGCCTTGCAAAGGAAATAGATGCTACGGCCAATGTTTTAAGTGTTCGTGGTAATGTATTAGAAAATGGTATGCCTCGATTTTTCCGCCGTTTAGCTGAGGGTGTTTTTGATATAGAAGATTTAATCTTGCGTACGCAAGAATTACAAAGCTTTTTGGCAACAGCTGCACAGCAATACGGTTTTGATCGTACACGTATCGTAGCACTTGGCTACTCTAATGGAGCAAACATTGCTGCAAGCTTATTATTCCATTTTGAAGATGCATTGGCGGGTGCGATTTTACATCATCCGATGGTGCCAAGACGTGGAATTGAACTTCCTGCATTACCAAATACGCCTGTATTTATTGCAGCCGGAACAAATGATCCAATGTGTTCCGCACAGGAATCAGAGGATTTAGAGTCGCTATTATCTGGTGCAGGCGCGAATGTAACAACAGCATGGTTTAACTACGGTCATCAGCTAACAATGCCTGAAGTAGATGCAGCAAGAGAGTGGTATCGTAAAAACTTTTAAAACGTAAAATCCGAGAACGATGTCGATAGACGTTCTCGGATTTTTTGTTTACAACATTATTTCTTTTTAGCAAATGGTAGCCACCAGTTCCAATCGCCAAATAGTTTCATAAGACTCGGAACAAGCATAAGACGAATGATTGTGGCGTCAATGGCGATGGCAATCGCAATACCAACACCAATTTGTTTGACTGGCATGACATCGGTAAAAGCAAATGCGCCTGTAATAACAATCATAATAAGGGCAGCAGATGTAATAATACGGCTAGTAGATGTGAGCCCTTCTACGGTCGCATGCGTATTATCCAAACCTTTGTGATATTCCTCTTGTATACGAGAGATCAAAAATACTTCATAGTCCATACTTAAACCAAATACAAGGCAAAATACAATGACTGGAATGATCAGGACAATGGTTCCCGCTTCAATGCCAAAATGTCCATATTGGAAAATATAAACGAGTATCCCAAATGCAGAGGATAGCCCGACGATATTCATAATAATCGCCTTGAGCGGAATGAGCACCGAACGGAAGGCAAGCATTAAAATAAAGAACGTTGACACGATAATGATTAACACAGCGAATAAGATTTTATTGGCAATTTCATCGAAAATTTCTTGATTGAATTTACCTTGTCCACCTAGTTTAAAATCGACGTTTAAATCTTTGTCCATCCATGTTCTTGCAAATTTTTGCGCGGCAGAAGACGAACCCGCTACGTTTAAAGTAATCGGAATAAATAATTGTGTATCTTTAGAAAAAGTATTTAGTATTGGTTGTAATTGTTCTGCCACTTGTGGTGTTTCTAATGAAGCGGTTAATTCTTCTGGTGATTTCAAATTGGCAGTTGTATATATAGTTGATACGTTATCAACGAGTGGGTCGTCCAGTAACTTTTCTTGTATATCAAAAAGTAACTTTCGGGCCTGCTCGTCCTCCCAGCCTTCTTTACGTTCAGCAAGTAAATATATAACCGAAGTATCACCGAGCCCAAATGTTTCATCTAATTTATCATAAGCCGCTCGTGCTTCGTATTTGGTTGGTAATGAATCCACTTGTGGTATAGCCAGTTTAATATCCTTTAATGGCAGCATACCGATACCTAGTAACAATAAAGCAACAATGACTATCGCTACAGGTCGCTTCATGACAAAGCCAGCAAAACTGCGCCAACGATTTGTCCCACTCGGTTTTACACGTAGTATGCGCCATTTATTAAGGCGATCTCCGAGCACCATCATAGTAGCAGGCAATAAAGTAAGACCTGAAAGTACTGCGAACAAGACAACGATTGTACCGCCAAGTGCAATATTACGGAATATTTCAACGTCGATAACAACCATGGCGCCAAGGCCAATCATGACACAAACAGCAGAAAATATAATGGAACGGCCAGCTGTTTGGATAGCAATTTGTATTGCTTCGGCAATGGTTGTATGGCCCCGTTCTTCACGGTAGCGGTTGATAAATAGTAGGGCGAAATCAATACTGAGGGCAAGCCCTAGCATCGGTACAATATTTAAGACAAAAATAGATAAGTTTACGCTATCGCTTAGCAATGTCAACAGCCCAAATGCTGTGACGACAGTAACGACACCGATGACAATTGGCAAAATGGCAGCGACGACAGTTCCGAAAGCAAGTAATAGCACAACAATAGCAATTGGTAAACCGATTGCTTCAGCAGAAGCTAAATCTTTTTGGCTAGCTTCGTTTATATCCTCTGAAATGACAGGGCCACCCGTTACACTAATGCCATCTTCTTCAACTAATGAGCGGACTTCTTTTACGCTTGTAGGTAAATCTTCAAGGTTATTTTTGAAATGTACCATGGCATAGGCAAGGCCATTCTTTTTCAGTGAAGGATCATCTAACGGCGACTGGATGGAATGAATGTCTTGAACATCCTCTAGCTTTTGCAAAGTATTTTCGATTTTTTTATCGTTTGCTTGGTCAAAAACAACCATGATTGTTTCTGCAGGTAAGTCGAATGTTTTTGCTAGTTCATTTGTGACGTAGGTATGATCAGCCTCAACGAAAAAGCCATCCCCGTGAAGCTTGCTAGGCAGTTGTATAGCGAATACAGCCATTGCAATAAAAATAACAATCCAAATTGCGACGATGGCTTTTGCATGTCTAGTGATAAAAGCTGAAAAATTTTTCATAATGTTAAAGCATCCCCCTTTTAAACTAGTGTAAAGGATGTGTCACATTTTGTCGTGTGACAAAGTGAAAACGGATGTTAGCGATGAATTGTGCGAGAATTGTGTGAGTGCCTGGCACTCCTAAAGCGCAAAAATCCACTGCGCTTTCCGCGGGCACGGCGTAAGCCGCAACCGTCGCTGCCGCGCCGTCTGTTGCGGCTTACGTTACGTGCGTTCCCGCAGGAGTCTCCGTGGATTTTTACTTGGAAATTCAAAAGCCGCATTGCGAGGATGAGCTAATTTTTTGAGTGCCTGTCACTCCTAAAGCGCAAAAATCCACAGCGCTTTCTGAAGGCACGACGTCTTAGCAAATTGTGCGAGAATTGTGTGAGTGCCTGTCACTCTAAAGGTCACTCTAAAGAAACCTGAAAAAACGGCACTGACTGTTCGATTCGAATAGTCAGTGCCGTGAAATTTAGAAGAATAACGATAATATAAAGTAAATAACGGATGCCATAACAGCTGAAATGGGCATTGTAATAATCCAAGTAGTTACAATTTTACGTGCCATTCCCCAGTTTACACCGCGCACACGCTGTGCTGAGCCAACGCCCATGATGGATGAGGAAATAACGTGTGTTGTCGATACTGGTAAATGAACTAATGTCGCGCCAAAAATAACTGTCGCAGAAGCTAAATCTGCAGCAACGCCATTTACAGGGCGAATTTTCATAATTTTACCGCCGACCGTCTTAATAATTTTATAGCCACCGATTGAAGTACCTAGACCCATGGCAATTGCTGCCGCAGCTCGAACCCAAAAAGGAATATCATCCCCGGTGTGTAAGCCCCCAGCGATTAATGCCATTGTCATAATTCCCATTGCTTTTTGCGCGTCATTTGTACCGTGCGTAAATGATTGAATAGCCGCTGTGAAAATTTGCATTGTACGGAAGCCTTTATTGGTACGATAAAGATTTAAGTTTTTAAACCATAATTTAAACAGTGACATCATCAGAAAACCAGCGCAAATCGCGATGATTGGTGAAAATATTAAAGCCATAATAATTTTTGTAAAACCACCATAGTTAAGTACGCCAAAGCCCGCAGAAGCAACGGCTGCACCGGCAATCGAACCGATTAATGTATGTGAAGAACTTGATGGAATACCAAAGTACCAAGTAAGGAGGTTCCAAATAATCGCTGAAATTAATGCTGCTAAAATAACGACAGAACCCGTTGTATCTCCTTCAAAGGCGTTTAAAGAGAATGGATCTACAATATCTTTTGTTAGAGCTTTTGCGACACCAACGAAAGTAATCGCGCCGATAAAATTCATCGTCGCTGCCATCAAAATGGCAGCACGTGGTGGCAATGCTCTTGTAGAAACCGAAGTTGCGATAGCATTTGCTGTATCGTGGAAACCGTTGATAAAGTCAAATGTTAGGGCAAAGATGACGACCAATACGGTTAGAATAATTATTGTATTCATTGTAAGTGACCCACTCCTAATTACGCGTTACGCATGATAATTGTTTCCATTGTGTTGGCAACGTTTTGACAATAATCAGCGATATCCTCTAGTTGTTCATAAATATCTTTAAACTTAATGATGCGGATTGGATCTTTTTCATTTAAAAACAATTGTTTAATAGAAGTTCTTTGTACTTCGTCACATTCACGCTCATAGTCTTTTATTAAAATGGCATGTGGGCGCATGCCGATAAGATTCTTTTTCTTTAACTCTTCAGTTGCTTTGACAATTTCGTCGGCACTTTTAGAAATATAGCCTAAGAAAATACGCATTGCTTCGTCTACCTCTGTTAAGGAGAACATTTCAAAATGAGCAATACAATGCTCCGTACCATCTAACACATCGTCCATACGAATGGCGAACTCTAAAATATCTTCGCGTTCGATCGGTGTCATAAATGATTTGTTTAGCATCACGATTAGTTCATGAATAAGTTTATCGCCAGCTGTTTCGTAATTTTTCATTGTAATGCTAATCTCTTTTAAGTCAGCTACACTATTAATACGAAAATCATTTGCGTAATGGACGGCCTCTCTCATATTCTCAGCAATTTTATGCAATGCCACAAAGAAAGGGTCTTGTTTTTTTGAGTTAAGCATGTAAATAGAATCCTCCTGGATGTATATAAAATAAACGACCTTTAAACTTTACTATCATAACAAAATCTTACGAATATCTACATAAAATTTATCTTCCCAATATAAAACTTTACAATCCTGTAATATACATTTTGTTCACAAATATGCTGTGTTGCATGTGTATTTATTCCTAGTAGTACAGAAAAACACCTATAAAATAAGTGTTTTTGTGAAAAAAGTAGTCTGTTTAGTACAGAATGTAGCATTTGCAATCACTCGATTATACGTGATGGTTAAAACGAATTGTAAAGGCAATGTAAAGAAACATCCTTTTACATAGTGTTCCCTATTTTCTTAAGAATATCTTCATTTTTATCCTTCGATATTATTAAGAATTATTTTCTACAATGTAGAAAGTAGAAGAAAGGGGCGTCTAGTCAAAAATGATTCAAGTCGAGAACTTACAACATACATTTTTAATTGGTAAAAAAGGTAAGGAAAAGCATGTGCCGGTATTAAAGGGCGTAAATTTTGAAGTGAAAAAAGGAGAAATCGTTGCAATTGTTGGCAAAAGTGGATCAGGAAAATCGACCTTGCTACAAATTTTAGCGGGCTTTATGAAGGCTGAACATGGCTCTATTCGTGTTAATGGACAGCAGACGGCTAAGCTTACTGAAACAGAAAGTGCGGCTTTTCGTTTGCGTCAGTTCGGATTTATTTTTCAAAACTTTCAACTCATGCCGGGATTAACAGCATTTGAAAATATAGAGTTACCTTTGAAATTGCAAGGAACGAGCAAAGCTGTACGTAAAGAAAAAGTGAAAAAAATGATGGACAAAGTTGGGTTAACGGCAGTGGCAGACCATTATCCTAATGAATTATCCGGCGGTCAACAACAGCGTGTAAGTATTGCTAGAGCATTGATTACAAATCCGCCAATATTGCTCGCTGATGAGCCGACGGGCAGTTTAGATTCTGAAACAGAACAAGATATTTTACGCCTCATTCAAAGTTTAAATCGTGAGCTTGGCTTAACTTTTGTCATGATTACGCACGATGAAGAAGTAGCAACTATTGCCCATCAACGTTTCCGAATGTCTGATGGCGAGCTGATGAAGGAGGATAAATAAGATGATTTGGAAAGATCAACTAGATTTTGTATTACAACATATAAAGAAAAATAAATTACGTGTATTTATGACCGTATTGGCTGCGACAATGGGCTGTGCATTTTTAATTGTCCTTGCATCCGTAGGCTTTGGTTTACAAGATTCCATTCGTAATGAAATATTATCAGATGAAAATATTACAAAGATACAAGTATATGATGGTTCGCAATTTACAGAGCAACAAAGAGATGAAATAAAGTCTATTGAACATGTAAATACTGTGCTTGAAACGATAAAAGTTAATGCACTGGCGCATTCATATTTTGAAGACCGTGATGCAAACTCTAACTTAATTTTAACGAATATGAAAGATTTTAAAGATGTCACGGGGAAACTTGCACAAGGTAAGTATCCTACAAAGCCAAATGAAATTATTGTTGGCTATCATTTTGCCCAAACACTATTAAATGATGCAGATCGCCTGGCTATTGAGGAAAAAAGTAAAAAGGCTGAAAGAGAAGGAACGTATTATGATGGCAATGAGGAAGGCTATAAACAGTCCATTATCGGTAAAGAGATTGAATTATCTTTAATATCTAATTCAGCGGAAGCGGCTGAGACGGACAAGGTCAAATATACGATTGTCGGTGTGACGAAAAAGCCTTCTTATGATTGGCTAATTGACAATACAGTTTATATCGATTCACAGCACAAGGCAGTACTTGGTAGTAGCCTTGCAGCATTAGATAATGTACCGGAAGATGAGGTATTTAATTCAGAATTTAACATTTATGCAGACAGCTTAGAATATGTAAAACCTATTTTAGAGACGCTAAAAGACAAAGGCTATAATGTATATTCAGTAACAGAGCAATTGGATCAAATGGATGTATTTTTCCTTGTGTTAAAGATTGGTTTAATTTTTGTTGGTACAATTGCGGTTTTAATCGCCTCTATCGGTATTTTTAATACGATGACAATGGCAGTTACAGAGCGTACACGTGAAATTGGCGTATTAAAAGCAATTGGTGCAAGTCCGAAGCTGATTCAACGCTTATTTTTAATGGAAAGCATATTTATCGGTGTTTTAGGTACGGTTATTGCCGTTGCCATTTCATATGCGATTAGCTTTGCTGCAAATGCAGTATTACCGTTAATTTTAAAAGCTGCCACAGGCGAAGATGCGTTTAGTACGTCTGATATTACATTTTCACTTATTCCGTGGCAACTCGTTTTGACTGCATCAGCCATCAGTATTGGCGTTGCCATGATTTCAGGCTACCGACCAGCTCGTAAAGCAACAAAAATCGATGTTATTCAAGCATTGCGACAAGAGCTATAAAAAGAACCCGAGGCACATAACGCGCCTCGGGTTTTCATAGTTTATAAATAAGCTGTTAATTCATTTGCCAAAAATGGCTTTGCATTCAACAATGATACAAAAGCGTCGTACTTGGCACGTTGCTGATCACTCGGTTTTTTACCAGTATAATACGCTCGAATTAGAATGTTTTTTGGCGTGTTCTCCATATCAATAAATTCTAGCAATTGTGCTTCGTAGCCAACAAGCGATAAAATTTCAGCACGAATGGAATCCGTTGCAAGTGCGGCAAAGCGTTCGCGGACAAGGCCATGCTGTAGCATAATATCGAGTGCAGGCGTATCCAGTTGACGGTTTAGCTCATGCTGGCAGCAAGGTACGCTTAAAATAACACTTGCACCCCATTTCACTGCGCGTGATAATGCCATATCTGTTGCAACATCACAAGCATGTAGCGTCACAACCATGTCTACATTGGATTCATCATTATAGTCATTAATATCCCCAACTAAAAACTCAAGTTGCTCGTAGCCTAAATCTTGTGCAATACGAGAGCATTCCTCAATAACCTCTTTTTTTAAATCTAAGCCAGTAACGCGGATATCCAAACCTTTTTCAATTTTTAAGTAATGGTATAAGGCAAACGTTAAATAAGATTTCCCTGAACCAAAATCTAAAATGCGCACTTGGCGATCTTTTGGCAAATAGGCTAAGGCATCGTCGATAAATTCAATGAAGCGATTAATTTGCTTGAATTTATCGTACTTTTGTTTTTTTACTTTTCCTTCCTCGCTTTGCACGCCTAAGCGAATTAAAAAAGGATAGGGGGTGGACTCATCAAGTAAATAGTTTTTCTTTCGATTATGCGATAAGTTTACTGCCTTTGGTGCGGCTGCTTTATCGGATTTCCATAATACTTTGTTCTTTTTTGATAATTGGACCTGCACTTTTTCGTCAATAAAGTCGAGATGTGCTTGACGGAAGTCATCAAAAAATTGTTCAAGCTTCGCGGGGAAATCCGCTAATAAGACATTATCATGTTTTAAAATGCGCTCATATTGGTATTCAATTTGTACATGATAAGCATCTTTTAGCATCACCGGCTTTAGTTTAATCCGTTTAATTTCATTAGACTTCATACGCGGTTGACTTATAGTAGCAGCCACAAGTTGTTGTTGTAAAAATCGCTCTTGTAGCTCTGCTTTCATTTCTTCAAATGTCATTTGTTTCGCCTTCTTCGTTGTGTAATAGATGGCATTAGTGTAACACAATTTTCACTATGCATTGTTGTTTTCCGTGTCAAACAATGAGTTAAGCAAATATTCAGATAAGCAATTTCGTTTTTAAACATTTTACGGTATATTAATGGTGAAAAGTTTTTTGAAGGTAAACAATTATTGTAGATAGGAGGAAGACATATGTCAGATAACACTTATCAGCTTATCGCTATTATTATTTATATGATTACAATGCTAGGCATCGGTTGGTATGCATTTGTCAAAACTTCAAACTTAACGGATTATATGCTAGGAGGTCGTTCGTTAGGGCCTGCTGTAACAGCTCTTAGTGCGGGTGCTGCCGATATGTCTGGTTGGCTTTTAATGGGACTGCCAGGTGCAATTTATTTATCCGGGCTTGTTGAAGCGTGGATTGCTATCGGTTTAACGATCGGTGCCTATTTAAATTGGATGTTTGTTGCACCGAGATTACGAGTTTATACGCAAGTTTCAAATGACTCTATCACAATTCCAAGTTATTTGGATAATCGATTACGAGATCAGACGAAATTGATACGTATTGCTTCGGGGTTGATTATTTTATTATTTTTCACATTTTATGTGTCTTCAGGAATGGTAGCAGGGGGCAAGTTTTTTGATAGTTCATTCGGCTATGAATACCATACTGGTTTATTAATCGTATCGGGTGTAGTCGTTGCCTATACATTGTTTGGCGGCTTTTTAGCGGTGAGTTATACAGACTTTTTGCAAGGACTCATTATGTTTTTAGCACTTATAACTGTACCGTTATTCGGGTTATTTTTGACGGGTGGACTTAGTGAAACAGTGGCATCAATTAAGGCTGTAAACCCAGAGCATTTAAATTTATTACCGGCAACAGCAACTGCGGCAGCGATTATTTCATCCCTTGCTTGGGGACTAGGTTATTTTGGGCAACCACATATAATCGTACGTTTTATGGCAATTAGTTCTGTCAAGGAGACGAAGCAGGCTCGTCGTATAGGTATTGGTTGGATGATTTTAAGTCTTGCTGGTGCTCTGGCAACTGCATTAGTAGGCGTAGCTTATTACGAACAAAACGCAGGCGAATTAAAAGATGCTGAAACAGTGTTTATTGTACTCGGCCAAATTTTGTTCCATCCATTTATAGCAGGTATCATGTTGGCTGCCATTTTAGCAGCGATTATGAGCACCATTTCATCACAATTAATCGTTACATCTTCAGCGCTCGTTGAGGATATTTACAAGGCGTTGTTCAATAAATCTGCAGACGATAAACATTATGTCTTTATTGGGCGTATGGCCGTTTTAGTAGTTGCTATTATTGCGGCCATATTAGCGTGGAATCCAGAAAATTCAATTTTAAATTTAGTAGGATTTGCTTGGGCGGGCTTCGGTGCTGCATTCGGTCCAATTATTTTATTATCATTATATTGGAAGCGATTGACGAATTATGGAGCGCTGAGCGGCATGGTGTTAGGAGCGGCAACCGCCTTTATTTGGGGGAAAATAGATGCGCTTTCTTCAACGCTTTACGAAATCGTACCGGGCTTTATCGTTTGTTTAGTAGTAGCAATTATTGTTAGTATGGTGACCTATAAGCGAAATGAAGAGATTGAAGATGAATTCAATCGCAGTGTCACAATGCTAAAAGAAGAACAAGGGAAATAACGAACGATAAGGTAGTCTATTGCAAATAGGAGGCAAGCTACGCCCATTAACTTTTACTTTTCCTACACCTTCGAAAAACAAAGTGGTGTAGCTTGCGACGCATTATATAGGATAAGAGCAATGCGCCCAATTCTCTAGGGCGCATTTATTATTAGTAAAGAGATAGAGTCGTTATGAAAATGCAACGCAATGGTGGTCTGAAACAATGTCGACTAAAAGGCACTTTTTTGGGCATTATATGGTAAGATGAAGAAAATTTGCTGTAGCGTCACCAAGGCGTTGGTGGGAGGATATGGATGGAAAAATTGAAAGAAGTAGATGTTTTACTAGAAAAGGCCATTCTTGTTGGCGTAAATTTACGCAACGATAAACATTTTGAGTATTCAATGGAAGAACTAACAAATTTGGCGGAAGCATTAAATGTGGAAGTCGTAGGTGTTGTCACACAAAACTTGGAGCGTGTCACATCTTCACATTATGTTGGAACAGGGAAAATTGAAGAAATCAAAAGTTTTTATGATGAAGCACAAGCCAATCTGGTGATTTTTAATGATGAATTATCACCTTCACAAATCCGTAATTTAGAGCGTGATTTAGAAACGAAAGTAATCGATCGAACGATGTTAATTTTAGATATTTTTGGTCGCCGTGCTAAAACGCGTGAAGCGCAAATGCAAGTAGAGTTGGCGCAACTTCAATATATGTTGCCACGGTTAGTCGGCTTACATGCTTCTTTAAGTCGACAAGGTGGTGGCACTGGCGGCGGTTTTAAAAACCGTGGAGCTGGTGAAACGAAACTTGAGCTAGATCGACGTAAAATTGAAGATCAAATTTCCAAAATTAAAAAGGATCTAGAGCAAGTGAAGGAGCAGCGCGAGACTCAACGTAAACAACGTCGCAAAAATGCTGTCCCTGTTGTCTCAATTGTCGGCTATACGAATGCCGGTAAATCGACGATTATGAATCAACTACTTGCTAAAATTGGACAAGAGGATCACAAGCAAGTATTTGAAAAAGATATGCTGTTTGCTACGCTTGAAACGTCTGTCCGTTATATCGAATTACCGGATAAGAAGTCATTTTTATTAACAGATACTGTTGGCTTTGTTAGCAAATTGCCACACCATCTTGTGAAGGCATTCCGCTCGACATTAGAAGAAGCACGTGATGCGGATCTTTTGCTTCATGTTGTGGATGTTTCCAATGCAGAGCATGGCTTTATGATGGATGTTACAAATGAAACGTTACAGGCAGTTGGTGTTGAAGGGATTCCTACTATATATGTGTATAATAAAGCGGACTTAGCCAATGTACCGTATCCGGTCATAAGTGGGGATAATATTTGGATTTCTGCAAAGCAGGGCAATGGTTTAGATGAACTTTTACAAATTATACGTCAGCATATTTTTTCTGATTATGTCACATGTAAAATGCTTATACCTTATGAGCAAGGGAATGTCGTGTCTTATTTAAACGAACATGCAACAATTTTCGAAACGGCATATGAAGAAAATGGCACATTACTTAAGCTCGAAGTAAAAGAAGCGGACTATGCAAAATATCAACATTTTGTTGTGAAATAAACTTGCGCCCATAAAAGACTATGTATAACACATGAAAAATTTGCTTGATCATACATCTTTATGCATCGTAAATAGCATTTTTTGATAAGAATCAACGGTCATTATTGCCGTTGGTTTTTTTATTTGAAATAAAAATAAGTTGCTTAAAAAATAAAATATTTCAAAATAATTTATTAGTAATCTCTTTTTCGGGGAATAGAAAGAGTGAGAAAACGTAGATATTTCAATATATTTATTAAAATATTAATTTATAGGTCTGAATATAATGAATAATGACAAATTTTCAACATTTTTTAAAACTCTTGCTAAAGTAATAAAAACGCTTTAGTATGATGAAACATAGTTTTTTATCCCTATCAATGGGGAACAATATTTTTAAGGAATAATGAAAGTGGGAGAGGATATTGTTATGTCTAATAAAGATGAAATTGTAAAATCTGTCCCTCAAAATGGATTTGTCGGACACCCTAAAGGGCTCTTTACATTATTTTTCACAGAATTCTGGGAGCGATTTTCATACTACGGTATGCGCGCGATCTTAATTTTCTTCATGTATTATGAATTAAATGAAGGTGGATTAGGTCTAGATCGCGGCACAGCGAACTCAATTATGGCCATATATGGTTCGCTTGTTTATATGTCAGGTATTATTGGTGGCTGGATAGCCGATCGACTGTTAGGGACGCGTAAAACTATTTTTTATGGTGGCGTGTTAATCATGATTGGTCATTTACTGCTAGCATTCCCTGGTGGTGTGACAATGTTATTTGCTTCGATGGCGTTTATTGTTATCGGTACTGGTTTACTAAAACCGAATGTCTCAAGTGTTGTGGGAGATATTTATGCTGAAACTGATAGTCGTCGTGACGCAGGATTCTCCATTTTCTACATGGGCATTAATATGGGTGCATTCGTTGCGCCGTTTATTGTCGGAACAATTGGACAAAAGTATAGTTTCCATTTAGGCTTCAGTTTAGCAGCCGTTGGGATGCTTATTGGATTAATTGTTTTTAAAGTAACAGAGAAAAAATATTTAGGCTTAGCAGGCTTACAAGTGAATAACCCGTTAAAACCGGAGGAACGTAAAAAAGTCTTTACACAATTCGGTATTATAGCGTTAGTCATTATTGTGTTAGGTGTCATCGGTATTAAAACGGGTGTCCTAACTATGGATGTCTTTAGTTTAATTATTACGATTCTTGGTGTGCTAATTCCAACAATATTCTTTATTTATATGTACCGCAGTGAGAAAACGACAAAGGATGAGAAATCTCGCCTTCTTGCGTACATTCCATTGTTTTTAGCCGCTGTTATGTTTTGGGCTATTCAAGAACAAGGTGCAACAATATTAGCGACGTATGCGGATGAGCGTACACAATTAAATGTTGGTGGCTTTCATCTTGAATCATCTTGGTTCCAATCGCTAAATCCATTATTCGTTATTACATTGTCGCCGTTGTTTGCGATGTTATGGTTAAAATGGGGCGATAAGCAACCATCGACACCACGTAAATTTTCTTATTCACTATTCTTTGCAGGATTATCATTCTTAGTCATGATGATTCCAGCACATCTTTCAGGTGGACAAACATTAGTAAGTCCATTGTGGTTAGTATTGTCGTTCTTTTTAGTAGTAGTTGGGGAATTGCTACTGTCTCCAGTAGGATTGTCTGCAACAACTAAATTAGCACCTCAGGCTTTTGCTGCACAAACAATGTCACTATGGTTTTTAACGAGTGCGGCGGCACAAGCTATAAATGCTCAACTAGTAAAGGTTTATGAAGTTGTAAGTGAATTCACTTATTTCGGATTTTTAGGATCATTGTCAATTTTGATTGGCATACTCTTACTAGTGCTTTCACCGATTATTTCTAAAGCGATGCGAGGCATTAATTAGTTGAATTAGCGATTTTTAATTTAAAAAAATAGAAGTCCTCTTTATTTGCTATTATAGGCAGTTTGAAGAGAACACCAGTTGATGGTAGCGAAGGCGGTGACTCCTGCGGGAACGCACGCAGCGTAAGACGCAACAAGCCGCGCGTTAGCGAGGGTTGCGGCTTACGTGTGTGCCCGCGGAAAGCACCGCCGTAGCGGACATCAACGATATAGCGAAAAAGTGTTAGATTGAAAAAGCCAATCTAACACTTTTTCTTTTTGTCCAGGCATCTTTTTTGTCTCTTATGTAGTCTATTAGCTAGTAGATAAAATAATTTTCTGTGCAGGATAGGGTGATTTTTCGTTATAATAAATTTACTAGTAACAATTTTAAGGGGTTGGTTGTCATGAAAGAAGCATTGGATCGTTTGAGGCCAAGATTAATGGAGATTTTCACGTATTTACATGCAAACCCAGAAATAAGCTGGAAAGAGGTAGAGACAACAAATTATATTTTTGATTTGTTGACGCGTGAAGGATTTTCACCACAACGCTTTAAAAATTGCACAGGGCTATATGTTGATATTGGCGAGGGAACACCGAAAGTGGGTTTACGGACAGATATTGATGCATTATGGCAAGAAGTAGATGGACAGTTTAAAGCAAATCATTCCTGTGGACATGACGGTCATATGACAATGGCAATAGGTGCTCTTTTACTATTGGAAGAGCAGTCTCAATCATACAAGGGCGCAATTCGTGTTATTTTCCAACCGGCTGAAGAAAAAGGAACGGGAGCATTAGCCGTTCTTAAAGAAGGCGTAATCGATGATTTAGATTATTTATTTGGCGTTCATGTAAGACCTGTTCATGAACTTGAGGATGGTACATATTGTGCAGCTTTGTATCATGGAGCCTCCCGTTTATTGGAAGGGGAAATTATTGGTGAAGATGCCCATGCGGCAAGACCGCATCTCGGAATTAATGCTATCGAGGTTGGGGCAACGATTATCGAAGATTTACGTACTATTCATACGGATCCAATGGTGCCTGTCTCGATTAAGATGACAAAATTTCAAGCGGGTGGAGAGTCAGGCAATATTATTCCAGGAAAAGCTGCTTTCACTATCGATATAAGAGCGCAACGCAATGATGTGATGGATACACTAAATCAAGGTGTTAAACGTGTCATCGATTCTGCAAAAATATTGCATAAAGTACAAATTGAATTGCGTACTGTGGCAAATATTGTGGCGGCTGAAGTGGATACAACGGCCCAATATATTATGGAGCAAGCGATAGTTAAAGCCGCTGGACTCTCTAATTTAAGAAAGCCTGTGCATACACCAGGAGGAGAGGATTTCCACCATTATGCTGTGCAACGGCCACGTTTAAAAACAACAATGCTTGGTCTAGGTTGTGGATTAACACCAGGACTACACCATCCAAAAATGAGATTTAAACAAGCAAGGCTTGTAACGGGAGTTGAAATTTTGACTAACGCTGTCTTAGGAGCACTAAAACTAGAACCGTAAAGGAGGCATTACAATGTTAAAAAATGTTTCTATAAAAAAAATGACGACACCTGAAGAGATTGCTAAAGTGCAATGCTTAAATGCTGAAATTTGGGGTAGCCAGGCTATTCCCTCCCATCAACTGCTCGCAGCAGTGCACAACGGTGGGTTATTGCTCGGTGCCTATTTTGAAGATCGGCTAATTGGTTTTAATTATTGCTTTGTTGGCTATCGTGAAGGAAAAATGTATCTACACTCGAACATGATTGGCGTTGAAAAAACATATCGTGAACAAGGTGTAGGTGAGCTCTTGAAGCATGCTCAGCAAGAATATGCGCGAGACAATGAGTTTCAGCTTGTTAGGTGGTTAATTGATCCGTTAGAAGCGCGTTTAGCAAATTTATCGTTTTTAAAGCTAAATGCAATTAGTAATCAATATGAAATGGATTATTATGGACCGTTACAAGATGATTTTAATGATGGACTGCCCTCAGATCGAATTGAAGTAGAATGGTGGGTTGAACGCCATCATGCAGAAGATAGTTTGGATGAGCTAGAAGAAGTGGCAGAACAAATCGTACCGTGGTCATTGACGGTAGATGGCTTGCCTGTGCTCGATAAAGAGGGTGCATTCCAAAGTAACCAACGATTGTACAAGGATGCATATTTAGTACCTATTCCACAGCATTTGCAAAAGATGAAAGTGGAGAGTCCGAAATTGGCGGAGGACTGGCGTTATAAAATTCGGACAATATTAACAACTTTATTTAATCAAGAATATGCGATCGTTCGGGTGAAAAAGCAAAAAGAATATGTGCATTGTTATCTGTTAGTCAGACGCTCTTTATTGGCCTTATAATAGAGATAAGGAGTGACTCGCATGAGAATAGAAGAAATTACAGTAAGACATTTGAAAATGCCTATGAAGGCACCCTTTACAACAAGTTTTGGTACGGTTAATGACAAAGAGCTATTGCTATTAGAAGTAAAGGATGCAGCTGGAACGATTGGCTGGGGAGAGACCGTAGCTTTTGTAGCCCCTTGGTATACGGAGGAGACCTTACAGACGACTTGGCATATGTTAGAGGACTTTTTAATGCCCGCATTGTGTCATAAGGAGATTGCACATCCAGATGAAGTAAGTGCTCTATTCGCTCCAATTCGGCGTAATTGTATGGCTAAAGCCTCGATTGAGGGGGCAGTGTGGGATATATATGCGCAGCAAACGAATCAGTCACTAGCCCATGCTTTAGGTGGCAACAAGGAGAGCATTGATGTAGGCATTAGCCTTGGCATTCAATCTAGCACTGAAAAGCTATTAGCGTTGATTAAGAGCTATGTAGAAAAGGGCTATAAACGAGTAAAAGTAAAAATAAAACCAGGTTACGATGTCGAAGTCATTCGTAATATTCGTGCTGCATTTCCTAATTTGCCGTTAATGGCAGATGCCAACTCTGCGTATACATTAAAAGATTTAGAAGTGCTACAGCAATTGGATGAATTTAATCTTCTAATGATTGAGCAACCGCTTGCTGTAGACGATATTATTGATCATGCTAAGCTGCAAAAGCAGTTGAAAACGCCAATCTGTTTAGACGAAAGCATTACTTCATTAGAGGATGCTCGGAAGGCGATTGAACTTGGTAGCTGCGGTGTCATCAATATAAAAATTGGACGTGTAGGCGGCTTAACAGAGGCGAAGAAAATTCATGATTACTGTCAAGAACATGATATTCCAGTATGGTGTGGAGGCATGTTGGAAGCGGGTATTGGACGAGCGCATAATATTGCCTTAACAGCACTTGCTAATTTTGTCTTACCAGGTGATACGGCAGGCTCAAGCCATTATTGGTACGAAGATATCGTTACACCTGAAATTGTCGTAGAAGATGGGCATATTCGCGTACCACAAAGTGTGGGTATTGGCTATAAACCGAATATGGATGTTATTAATAAACTAACAATTAGCAAGAAAGTCTATAAGTATTAATCAGTGGAAGTCGTTTGTTACTCCATGGGCACTTGTACGGGATAAATAGTCGAGGAGAGAAGTGATTGAAAAAGAGCTTGCAAATCGGCGGTGCATATGTAGGAATTATCGTCGGAGCAGGGTTTGCATCAGGGCAAGAAATCATTCAATATTTCACGAGTTATGGCAATAAGGGGATATTAGGCGCTCTTTTAGCGACACTATGGTTTGCTTTTGTAGGGATGTGTACGGCACAAATTAGTTCAAGGCTGCGGACCTCATCTCATAAGGATTTGATTTATCAAATTTCAGGTAAAACAATCGGCTTTATAATGGACTTTGTACTTTCACTTTTTTTGTTTGGTGTGTCAGTCATTATGTTCGCTGGCGCTGGCGCTACCTTTAAGCAAATGTTTGGACTACCTGTATGGCTAGGCAGCATTTGTATGATTGTCCTCACAATGATGACAGTGATGATGAATGTCAAAAGCATTATCAATATTATTGCCATTGCAACGCCTTATTTGTTAGCGGTTGTTACGATGATTGCCGTTTATTCCATAGCAACGATGGATCTATCATTTGCAGAGCAAACAGTAATAGCAGAACAACAATTACAAACATCCTCTAAAAGCTGGTGGGTCACAGCTTTGCTCTATATGTCTTTTAATATCGGTGTTTGTTTCTCGCTCCTTACGGTGATGTGTGGCGCTATTCGTAATGAACGTATTGCGGGTATGGGTGGAATTATCGGAGGGCTATTGCTAGGTGCATTAATTTTACTTATTCATTTTTCGCTACTCGCTAAAATGAACGTTATTGTTGGATTGGACATCCCAATGCTTGCATTAGCAAATGAAATTCATCCAATAGTAGGTTTCTTAATGTCATTTTCATTATTAGGAATGATTTATAACACTGCAGTTGGGATGTTTTATTCATTTTCAGTGCGATTTTTTAAACCGTCTAAGCCAAGCTTTAAGGTGGCAGTCATCGTTATGGGCATTTTAGGCTTTTTCGCTAGCTTAGTGGGCTTTACGACACTTGTATCGAAATTATATGCCGTAATGGGTTACTTAGGGTTTATTTTAGTAGCATGTATTATTTTCGCTTGGCTGCGAGGTATCAGAAGGGTAGCTTAAATAAAAAAGGTGATTGAGAAGAACATGTACTTCATTCTCAATTACCTTTTTATTTTTAAGAAAAAGAGAGCATTGTTTTCAATTGTAAAATTGCTCGTTTTTCTAATGTTTTTGTAGAAAAATCACAGTTTTCAAGTATTTCCAAATAAAGCGAGAACAATTCTCAATAGTAGGTTGACTGACAAAGAAAAGATGCTTATAATGAGAATCGTGAGTAATGATAATCATTTTCATCCGATAATAAATTACAAGCAAAAATGAATCTACCGGGGATTACAATGAAAATAAGATATCTTTTAACAGCAACTGTCGTGTTGTCTATAGTGTCGCTATTCATTGGTGTTGTCAATATTAAACCAAGTGACTTATTAGACTTCGAATCAGAAGAAACAAGACTATTTTTGATTAGTCGTGTACCAAGACTAGTAGCCATTTTGCTAGCTGGTGCAGGTATGAGTATTGCTGGTTTAATTATGCAAAGCTTAAGTAGGAATAAGTTCGTGTCACCAACTACAGCAGGTACTTTAGATGCTACGAAATTAGGTGTTCTAATTTCAATGATGTTTTTTACAAATGTCACGTACTTCCAAAAAATTTCCTTCGCTTTCATATTTGCTTTAGCCGGCACATTATTGTTTATGCAAATATTAAATCGAATAAAGTTTAAAGATGCGATTTTTATACCGCTTATTGGCTTAATGTTTGGTAATATTCTTTCGTCCATTACGACATTCTTTGCGTATAAGGCGGACATTATCCAAAACATTACTGCATGGTTACAAGGAGATTTTTCTTTAATAATGAAAGGCCGTTATGAGCTTTTATACATAAGTGTACCTGTGTTAATTTTAACTTACATTTATGCAAATCGCTTCACAGTGGCTGGAATGGGTGAGGATTTTGCCAAAAATCTTGGTCTTTCCTACAAATTCGTTGTGAACTTAGGGTTAGTGTTAGTAGCACTAGTTTCAACAACAGTGGTATTAACAGTAGGTGTGATTCCATTCCTTGGTTTGATTATTCCCAATATTATTTCGCTGTTCAAAGGAGATAATCTTGCAAAGACATTACCACACACGGCTTTACTCGGTATGTCATTCCTATTATTATGTGATATTTTAGGACGCGTCTTGATTTTCCCTTATGAAATTCCGATTAGTATGACGGTCGGCGTCATCGGAAGTGCCATCTTCCTATTTATGTTGTTTAGGGGGAGAGCATATGCGTAACCGTACGAAAATGTTGATCTTAATAGGACTAGCAGTAGTCGCTATGTTACTGTATGTCTTTTATGCTTTAAATGGGAACTATAGCTATGCGTTTCCACGTCGCCTCATTAAAGTGGTGGCGATGGCTTTAACGGGAATTGCCATTGCGTATTCAACAGTGGTATTCCAAACGATTACACATAATCGTATATTAACACCAAGTGTTATGGGGCTTGATGCTTTATACATGATGGTCCAAACAATTATTTATTACTTCTTTGGTTCTATGTCCATATTCGTCATTAATGCGCAATACAACTTTTTGCTAGCGGTTTCAGCAATGGTGATTTTTGCACTGATTTTCTATCGCGTATTGTTCAAAGAAGGGAAACGTCCGATTTACTTCCTGTTGCTTGTCGGTATGATTGTCGGAACGTTTTTAGGAAGTGTCACAACATTCTTCCAAGTATTAATTGATCCGAATGAGTTTCTAAGCTTACAAAGTAAAATGTTTGCAAGCTTTAATAATGTGAATTCCGATTTAGTCTGGTTAGCAGGTCTTGTTATTTTAGGTACATTCATTTATGGCTGGCGTCATATGAGCCAACTTGATGTTATGTCACTTGGTCGTGATACAGCAATCAATCTTGGTGTACCTTATGATAAGCTTGTACAACGCATGCTGATCGTATCTTCAATATTAATCGCCGTTTCTACAGCGCTTGTTGGGCCAATTACGTTCTTTGGCTTAATCGTAGCGAATTTATCGTATCAGTTTTTCAAGACGTACAAGCATTCTGTCATCATTGCAGGTTCTTGTGTAATGAGTATTGTTGCATTAGTCGGTGGGCAGTGGATGGTCGAGCGTATTTTCAAGTTCGATACAACACTTAGCGTTATTATAAACTTTGTAGGTGGTGTGTACTTCATCTACCTATTATTGAAGGAAAGTAGGTCAGCAGGATGATCCAAGTAAAAGAAATCTCTAAGTTTTTTGGGAAAAAGCCGGTCATTCAAAATGTTAGTGTAGACGTTGCGCCAGGAAAAATTACGTCCTTTATTGGACCGAATGGTGCAGGTAAATCAACATTGCTTTCAATGGTAAGCCGTTTACTTAATGCAGACACTGGGGAAGTACTACTCGATAAATCAGATGTGCGTCGATGGAAATCAGATGATTTTGCAAAGCGCGTATCGATTTTAAAACAGTCAAATTATATGAATGTCCGCCTGACAATACGCGAACTCGTTTCATTCGGTCGTTTTCCTTATTCTAAAGGGAATTTAAAACAAGAGGACGAGTTAAAAGTAGATGAGGCAATCGAATATATGAATTTAGCCGATATCCAGCATAATTATTTAGATGAATTATCAGGTGGTCAGCGCCAACGAGCATTTATTGCAATGGTCATTGCGCAGGACACAGACTACATTCTACTAGATGAGCCACTGAACAATTTAGACATGAAGCATTCTGTGCAAATCATGAAAATATTGCGTAAGTTGGTTGATGAGCTAGGAAAAACGGTTGTTATTGTGCTACATGATATTAACTTTGCATCTGTCTATTCAGATCATATTGTCGCTTTAAAAGACGGACGTGTAGTAAAAGATGGTCCGACAAATGACATCATTAACTCTGATGCGCTAAAAGAAATTTATGATATGGATATTCCAGTTCAAGAGCAAAATGGTTGTCGTATTTGTGTGTATTTTAACTCATAGTAACAATAGGTAGTGATCGCTATCTAAAAATATAAAAACAAACAATAAAGGAGATTTCACAATGAAAAATTGGAAATTACTTACGGTATTAATGGCAATGATGCTTTTAGTATTAGCTGCTTGTAGTTCAAAAGAAGATTCAAAAGAAGATGATAAAGGTTCAACAGATAATAAGCCTGCTGAAGAGCAAAATGGAGCGGCTTCTGCATACCCAATTACAATTCCAGGTAGTACAACTGCTGAAAATACATTTGAAGAAGTAACACTGAAAGAACAACCAAAAAATGTTGTCGTATTTGACTATGGTTTCCTAGATACTTTAGATGCTTTAGGCGTTGATGTAGCAGGTGTTCCACAACAATCAGTACCAAAATATTTAAGCAAATATGCTGACACTACTTATGTAAATGTTGGTTCTCTAAAAGAGCCTGATTTTGAAGCAATCTCTTCAATGAACCCAGACATTATTTTTATTTCAGGTCGTCAAGCATCTGCTTACGATGAATTATCTAAAATTGCCCCAACTGTATTTGTTGGTGTAGATAACGCTAACTTTATGGAATCATTTAAAACAAACACTGAATTAGCTGGTAAAATTTTCGGTAAAGAAAAAGAAGCTGCTGATGCATTAGCAGCTTACGAAGCAAAAGTAGAAGAAATTAAAGCAAAAACAACTGCATCTGAAGACAAAGCTTTAATCGTTTTAGGTAATGAAGGTTCATTATCTGCATATGGTCCTGGTTCACGTTTTGGTGTGATTCACGATGTATTCGGTATTAAACCTGCTGATGATAAAATTAAAGTTGATACACATGGTGATAACGTGAGCTTTGAATACGTTCGCGAGAAAAACCCAGATATTTTATTCGTAGTTGACCGTGATGCTGCTGTTAACCCAGAAGGTGAGTCTGGTACAAAAGCTGCGATTGAAAATGAAATTGTTGGAGCAACGAACGCTGCTAAAAACGGTAAAATTTTCTACCTTGATCCAGGATACTGGTACTTATCAGGTGGCGGTTTACAATCAGAAACTGAAAAAGCTGATGAAATTTTAAAGGCGTTTAACTAATATGTTTGTACAAATTAAACGTATGGTCGTAACAGAAGGTAATGCAGATAAAGTCGTTGAGCGATTTGGAGCTAAAAAAGATGGTCCTTCCTTACTTGAACAGCAACCAGGTTTTATCGACAAACAAGTGCTTGTGAAAAAAGTACGCCGCGGAGATGAAGAAGTGCTAATTATGGTTCGTTGGGAATCAGAAGAAGCATGGAAAAATTGGGAGAAGAGTCCGGAGCATATTGCTGGTCATAAAGCAAAAGCCGGTAAGCCGAAACCAGAATATATTATCGAAAGCGGACAAGATGTTTATTATGTAAAAGCTTAATAAGTTCTAGAGGTGTCTCAAAGTGTTTTGAGGCATCTCTTTTTTGTTGTTCTAAAAAAGTGATCTCGTATTTTTAATGAGGAAGGATACTGAATGAAGTTAAAGGGTGCAAAGGGATGGTAGGCAAGGGTTGTTTCGGTCAATTTTTGCCACACCTCGCCTCTATTTTCATGGCAGGGAGAAGTTGAGGTATTTAATAATAGTCCATGAAAAAGGACCTTTAAGAAGGGTGAATTTAATTAGCGCAACAGTTTAATGTTTAATGGACGTTTTATTCCAACTGTTGAATACAGAAGAAATATTAAAAGAAATTCCGTTATCATTTATGGATAATCCAGAAATACTACTTGGACAGTAATAATAGGATTTATTACGTTCGGACACCCGATCTAAAACTTTTGAAGATGAACTAGTATCTGTAGTATTAAAATTCGTTTGGAGAATTTCAGCGCTAGCCATGCTAATAGCGTTGCTGCTAAAGCTAGAGCTACTAGTTCCTTGTTTTTGTGTGCCTCGTGCATAAATGATATTATCGTTTGGTGATTTATATATAGTCGGTGTATGAATATTTAAGCCAGATGTAAATGGGCTCACTAAAGACAATAAGTCGTCTTCTGTGACTTTTATAATGTCAAACTGCGCCATATTCTTGTCTAGCTTTTGCTGAAAACTTTCCTCAAAACCTGGCATATTAGAAATAAAATTAGAAAGGGTAGGTTTATGTTTATACTCGGCTAGAGCTTCTTGGTAAGCTTGTTGCTCAGCTGAAATAATTAATTGTTCAATCGACCGTTGCTCATGTGTAGGCTTTTTAATAATAATCTCCTCTGTTGAGATAGAAATTGTGCATGAAAAAGTTTCTGTCAATATTAAAACGCTGTCATTTACTCTATTAACCACGTCCATCACCCCTAATATGAGAGAATTTATTTTGATAAATTTAACGATTATAAGGCTTCCATTACAAAGTGTGTTCCATATCATACAAATGAATTTTACTTATCTTTAGCGTAACATCAGTCGGGACGCCATTTCAATGGTCAGTTAACGCCAAAAACTGGCGGTCACATGATGAACCCGCCAAAAACATTGTCATTATTTTACAAAAAATGGCGTGATAATTATGACATCCGCCATTTTTTGGCGTTACTTATTTATTATTCATTGCGTTAAGTACAAAGAACAAGAAATAAGCAATATAATTGAAAATAATAGAATTATTTACCATTAATGAGTATAATATAGTACGATGTAGTTAATGGGGGTGGAGGACTATTGAAGGATATAGATAAACGCATTAATGACACATTGGATATTCTGATTGAAAATGAAGCGATGCTTGTTGATGAATTAAAGACTATGCTTAAAAGTTTTAAAAATGAAAAGGCAGTGATGGGGTATGCATTTGGTAAACTATGCTTTTGGCATTACGAAGCATTTGTAGATTGTTTAAATGACGATATTTATAAAGTTGCAGCAGCTATTGAACTTCTAATTTTGTCCTATGATATTATTGATGATTTGCAAGATAAGGATGCCGACTATATTTGGAGTGAAACACCTGAACTCTCTTTAAATGTAGCTTTAGCCATGCTCATTATGTCATCTCGAGCAATCCATGACACTTCTTTTGAACATAAACAGTTAGCTATCCTCTTGCTAGAAGAGTATGCATTTAGAAGTATTAATGGTCAGCAGTTAGATGTGCTTAATATTTGTCGAGATGAGCCATCTTATTTACAAATGATTGACCGAAAGTCAGGATCTTTGACAGCTATGAGTTGCCTTATTGGAGAGGCACTTGCAAAAGGTAAGGTAAGTGAGGAAATAGAGGAGTATGGGAAATACATAGGTATTATCCAACAAATTAAAAACGATATTCAAAGTTTAAAAACTTGGGGTCCTAAAAATGATTTATTAAACAAAAAATATTCATTACCAATTATTTACTTATTGGCGCAAAAAAATAGTATATCAAAATCTGTGATAAACTATTATAATGGAGATATAGTTACATTAATGGATAAAAATGTTATTAGAGATGAACTGACTAATGGTGGTGCAATACGCTATGCAATTACTATTAAAAATCTTCATAAGCTAAAAGCATTGAATATTCTTGAAAATGTTGCTATAAACAAAGTAGGTAAAGAATACCTAATAAAACTAATGAAATGAGGAGAGATTTTATGATTAATGTAATTCAGTATCTAGAAGAAAACCCAGCACTAGTAGCACTGATGAAAGAACAAAAAGTCGCATTAATTGGTGTTTCAGCAATCGAACAACAGGCAATACTTGACTCATTCGAAGAAGTAGTATGTTTAAGAGATCCTATTTGGAACTAAATTTTAATAATAGAAAACGCTTTATGCTTGCTATAAGTGTGTACATACTGCTAGGTTTCTACCTGCTATATGTACCTTATAGCAAGCCTTATTTAGGTATAGAGTTGATAAAAGAAAATGGCCACTGGGTTATAGAAAATTCACATGAGCAATTAGTGGATGGCCAAAAAATTTTAGCAGGGGATATTGTATTAAAGATCGATAATGTACAGATAGAGGCTGTTGCTTATATAGAAAATGATTTAACCATTAGGGCAGCGAATACACTAACGATTTTAAAGCCTGACGGAAAAATAATTGATATTAAACCAAGTAGTCTAGATTTTAAAGAGCGTTTCTATTCGATAGTGTTAATACCTGCTTGTTATTATTTTCTTACTTTAGTAGTAGTGTTATTTTTGCATTTTAAACAAGAAAACACATCACTTTTACGATTGCTGATTTTATTTATGCTAACGGTTTCGCTGGCGTATGTTAGTATTGGTGCTTCTGGTAGTCTTGATATCATTGGGATTATGACGAATCGGGGAAGTATGTTGCTATGTTTAGTATTACTTTTACATTTTTTAAGAAATTACTTTACATTTTTAGAAGCGAACTGGTTATTGTCTAACAACATTAAATTATTTTATATACTACCTGTTATTGCTATGATTCTTAGCTACATTGGTATCATCTATGATGATTTGCATAATTTACTTTCATATGTCGTGTTAGCCACTTTTTTACTTTTGCTTATTCTAATACTATGCATGTTACTGATTAGTTACTTTAAGTATAAATCACCGCAGTTAAAAGTCTTATTGAATAGTGTGATGATTCCTTTTCTTCCATTCTTGTTTCTTTATGCACTTCCTAATATTTTATTTCACCATCCTATACTTTCCGCTGAAATCAGTGCTTTATTTTTATTGTTAATTCCTTTTAGCTTTATTTTTACGCAGCTAGCGGAACGATTATTTGATATTGAATATCATATTACAAGACTTCGTTATTACGTCATATTTTCGTTGATTTTTACTATATGGCTTACGATTGGATTGTATTGGATTATGGGTAAATTGATCTCAATGACTAAACTATCGGCTATTTCACTTTTTACTTTTTTATCGTTAGTTGTTCTTTTCTACATAAAAGAGAAGGTAGATTATCGCAAACGAAAAATCTTATTTTCTACAAAAGGGGATTATATACACCAGTTATATACCGCTGTAGATCGCATTGGCAAGACGATTAAATTAGATGAGCTACTAGAAAAGTTTGCGCAAGAAGTTTCGTTGCACCTTGAGCTTGAGCATGTATTTGTATTAACTTATGATTATGATAAAAATCAATTTACTTCAAAGGTTGACGAAAAGATTCCGATAAATCCTATTGTCATGGAAGATTTAAAACTGGGCGAAATACGGAAAATCGACAAAGTCTATCTAGCTTTCCTACACCAAGATGCGCATTACAAACGAGCTTTAGTTTTAGGACATAACAATTCAATTCATTTAAAAGATGAAGAGCTATTATGGCTCGAATTGCTCCTGTTATATGTAAATAATTTTATTGAAAATACAAAAATGGTGGAAGAACTGTTAGAGGAACTAAAGCATATGAAGCAAGCAGATGAGGGTCAATTACCTTGGCTAAACAAGCTATTATGGCTAAGGTTTGAAGAGGAAAAGTATCAATTAGCTCAAGAATTACATGATACTAATTTACAAGAGCAGCTCCATATTGCTCGAGAAGTAGATGTTTTAATAAATGCAAAAGATACTACGGATATTCAGCAAAAGCTTGTAAAGGTACATAAACAAATGGTTGCATCTTTACATGATTTAAGAGCTTATTGTGAGAATTTGAAGCCCCCATTATTAGACACATTGGGGCTCAATGCAGCTTTAGAAAAGCTTATTCGAAAAGTAGCTGAAAGAGCGCATTTTATTTTAATTTATACAATAGATCGCCTGTATCTTGAGGATGAGCGCATGAATTTAATGATTTATCGTCTATTTCAAGAATTACTCAATAATGCTTTGAAACATTCATTTGCGACAACTGTGGAAATGCATCTCAAGGAAATGGATGATGGCTTTGAAATCATTTATCAGGATGATGGTGTAGGTTGTAATGTCAATGATATTATTGTTGCTGAATCGATGGGAATACGAGGAATGCAAGAACGTGTAAAAGCCTTTAATGGACAATTTTATATTGATTCTCAGATAAATAAAGGGATGTCTATTAGAATTATAGTGAAAGAAGGAAGTGACACACTTGATAACGATGCTCATAGTGGATGATCATCCTATAGTGTTAGAGGGAACTAAAAATTTATTTGAAGAAAATGAAGATATTTTAGTAGATACAGAAAGTGATGCCACTTCTGTCATACCGCAAATTAAAGATAAACCATATGATATTTATTTAATTGATATCAACATGCCTTTAGAAAATGGCATTCATTTAGCCAGAAATATTAAAGCAATCCAAATGGATGCATCGATTATTCTTTATACAGGGGATGATATCACAGATTATTATCCGCTTATTTTAGAAAGAAAAATAGAAGGGATATTAGCCAAAACAGCATCTAAAGAGCAGATCATCCGCACAGTACGTGCCATTGCAAATGGAGAAATTGTTTTGCCAAATAACTTCTTAGATTTTCTAGATAATCGATTTAAATTGCAGGAAGCAAAGCTTGATATTCATTTAAATGAGAAAGAAAAGAAAATTTTAAGATTAATTGCTGAAGGGCACACAAACAAAGCAATTGCTATTGAGTTAAATATTCCTCAACGAACTACTGAAAGATATTTGACACAACTATTTTCTTTACTTAATGTCGATTCACGGACCGAAGCTGTCAACCTTGCTGAACGAATGAATTTACTCTAGTTTTACGATATGTTATGATGATGGCTATTGTTATTTTATTCAATAAAAGGACGGTTATTAGGTGATATAAAAAAGCTATCCATTTATTTAGCATGAAATTTCCGGTTAATAAGACTAAATATCTATAAATTCGATTGCACACCGCCAATTTTTTGGCGGTGTTTTTTATATGTCCGCCAAATCGCGCCAAAAAATTAGTGAAACCCGCCAAAAAACTGGCGTAAACCCAACGTTGAAATGGTGGTATAAGTACTGGTACGCTTAATTTAAACGTGGTTAAGTAAATTTCCAATAGTGAGTAAAAATAGAAGAGTAGATATATCGTTATGAAATAACTAACTATTTATATAGTAGGGCATAAACATTTTAAAAAGTTACTAGTTAGACAGCATACTCACGATAAAAACTTTAATAAAGGTAGGCGTATTATTTTGAAAGTAGAACTTGAAAATATAATCTCTATAGATGAATCTAGTCAAGATCAAGTCATTAAAGTTTATAATCGCTACGGTATTTATGTAGGTGCGCCTGTAGTCAGAAAAAAAAATTTGAAGACTTCTTTTAATCCTATTTTTACTTTAAATGAAGAAGTGACGTATGAGCAGGTGGCAGCATTATATAAATCATTAGAAAACGAATTGGGTATTGTCTCTATTGGCGAACGTTTTTATTTCGACTTTTCTGATAGCGAATATGAGCAAACGCCTTTATTTACGTTAAACTCTACAGGCAACTCACCCGACATGTTTTTAGATGATAGGGGTACTTTATTTTCTATAAGTACTTATTGTAAGCAATGCGGTCTTATGGAAAAAGAACAATTATCTCCATTAGTAATCGATACTTCGCAAATGAAGGATCGTTATTTAGTCCATGTGAGTGGGTACTGGGTAGCTTCAGAAGAATTAGTAGCCTTAATGAAACAAGCAAATATTGAAGGCTATGAACTTTTAGAAGTTATTCATTGTGGATCAGATGAGGGGAAACAACTTGCTTATCAAATAATCCCGACTCAAATGTTGCCGTCATCTAGCTCCGAAAGAATTAAATTGTATTTTGCTACGGAGCAAGCGCCTTGTAAATGTGGATTAAGTGGTGTAATTAATGGACCTGATATTTACGATGCCAAGGATATTATGAATTTACATGGAGATGTATTCTATTCTTCAGAGTGGAGCCATGATGGACGATACCTTTATAGAAAAACAATATTTAGTAGAAAGTTCAGAGAGTTAATTATTAATAACCATATTTCTCGAGAAGTTAGAGGGGAAAAAGATCGGAATTTTGGACCGAAGGATTGGTTGTTTGACCCTGTATTATTAAAATAGGCTGAACGATAAAATGCTAAAAAGTAAGGAAGTGTTGCTGTATGTTTAGAAAAATACTACCTATCATTGCAATTTTATTTATTGTTGCATTAGCACTTTCGAATTACTTTCATAAACCGAATGAAGAATCGATTATATTTGCGAATATTATTAAGTATATTTTTATGTTATAAAGCAGATGTTGCATATATCCCTCAATTGCACGTATTTATGGTATGATGTGAAAAAACATTTCGTGATAATGCTTTGAGGTGAAATTTTTTGAAAAAATGGTCATATCCATTAGCAATTTTAACGTTAATTGCTTTTTTAGTGTTGCGCTACACATACCAAAGCGAAACGATTTTGCGCTTCGATAAAAAAATTGCAGACATGTTGTTTGGTAATCCATTTATAGAAGTTTTTCATCATATTGGAGAGCCTAAGTTTGTCATCTGGGTGGCAATACTATTAATTTTGTATTTAGCTTGGCTAGCAAAAAATTACCGGGGTATGATCTTTGTAGTGTTAACATTTGCCGTAGGCAATGTGCTAAATCAATCATTGAAAAATTGGGCACAACGACCTCGACCAGAATTAGAACATCAATTGACATCGTTCAGTTTTCCATCAGGACATGCTATGACCGGCATTCTGTATTTATTTACCGTTGCCTATTTGTTATCTGAAAATAACACGAAGGCACGTAAAATACAGCTTTGGCTAGGGGCAATTGTACTGACAATCCTCATCGGTCTATCACGTATAGCAGGAGCACGTCATTTTGCTTCCGATGTGTTAGCGGGCTGGTGTATCGGTTATACATGGTTTATCATTTGTGTTCTTTGGTATGAACGTCGTAAACGTGCATTTAAAAAAAGCAGTATTAAATAACAACACAAAAAAGAGCAGTACCATAAAAGGTACTGCCTTTTTTTAGTGCCCATTTTTAGTGCCAGGCACTCGAGCAATTCTGAATGTATTATGAAAAGCCAAGTAAAAATCCACGAAGACTCCTGCGGGAACGTACGGCACGTAAGACGTAACAGACCGCGCGAATGCGAGGGTTGTGGCTTACGACGTACCCGCGGAAAGTGTAGTGGATTTTTACGCTTTAGAAAAGAAACGATGCAAGGTATCTACACTAAGTGCCAGGCACTCGAGCAATTCTGATTTTTACGCTTTAGTAGGATGCCTCAGCAGAACTATTCACCGTACGGCCTATTTATGAAAATATGATTGTGATTTTACATTAAATATTTTCCTAGCAAAAAAGAATTGCATATAGGAAACTTTTGAGCTAAGATGAGTACAATAAAAAAAAGAGTAAAGGAAGAAGGAATTGGAAGGATCAATTTTATTTGCTTTAGGGTTAACTCTTTTTGCTGGGCTTGCAACAGGAGTAGGTAGTTTAATTGCATTTTTCACTTCACGAACGAATACAAAATTTTTATCAGTAGCACTTGGTTTTTCAGCAGGGGTTATGATTTATGTATCACTTGTAGAAATTTTCGTAAAAGCCAAGGATGCGTTAACCAATGCATTAGGTACAACGAATGGCTATTGGCTAACAATTGCAGGTTTCTTTGGTGGCATGTTATTTATTGCATTGATTGATAAGTTTATTCCGAAATCAACTAATCCTCATGAAGTTAAGCTTGTTGAAGATGTCAATGCCGTAAAACCACAACTAGATGAAAGTCACTTAATGAAAATGGGTGTATTCACGGCTCTTGCAATAGGGATTCATAACTTCCCAGAAGGCATAGCGACGTTTATGTCTGCTATAAACGATCCGAGTGTTGGTATTGCGATTGCCATCGCTGTCGCCATTCACAATATTCCTGAGGGGATTGCTGTATCTGTACCAATTTATTTTGCTACAGGAAATCGTAGAAAAGCATTTAAACTTTCTTTTTTATCAGGGTTAGCAGAGCCGGTAGGGGCATTTGTAGCGTATTTATTGTTAATGCCCTTTTTAACAGATGTCATGTTCGGTATTGTATTTGCTGGTGTTGCAGGAATTATGGTATTTATCTCATTAGATGAGCTATTACCAGCTGCACAGCGCTATGATGAAACGCATTTATCGATGTATGGCTTAGTTGCGGGTATGGCAGTGATGGCCATTAGTTTAGTATTATTAGCGTAAGAACTTTACTTACGAAGAAAAGGAATCTAGTCAATGATATCGGCTAGATTCCTTTTTTTATGCTTCTACTAATTTTTTCACTGTCTCCAAACAGTCATAAAAGGTGTTAAAGGGCTGATAAGGAATATGTAAATCTTTACAACGATCAATTAGTTGCTCTCTTGCTAAAACTAAATCTGCTTGTTTCGCCGCTTCAAAATCGGAAATAGAGTCTCCTATGACGATTTTAAAATGATCGTCTTGTGCCATTTTACGCATAACGGTTGGCTTACAACAGCCACAGCTTTGTGTTGTGACATTCGCACATTGTTCATCGCAACGATTTGGATAAACAACCGAAATTTGTTCTCCTGTAAAGTCTGCACTATTGCAATAAATACCTGAGAATGGACCGAATCTTTCAAGCATTGGTTGAATAAAAAAGTCGACACCACCACTGACGATATAAAATGGAATATTGTGCTCCTGCGCATAGCGGACAAAATCGCTAAAGCCTTCACGGATAACCGCAGTGTCCAACAAATATTGAATGATGTCCTCTTTTTGGTTAGTTGATAAAAGTTCAAACATAGCCGTAATGCCTTCTTTAAAGCTAATTTCTTGAGCCATCATGGCCTTGGCGATTTTTTCAGATTGTTCTGGAACGAAATGCGTCATAAGAGAGACAATATTATCTGTTTCGGTAATAGTGCCATCAAAATCACAGAAAATTATAGGTTTCACAGTACTTCCTCCTTCAAGAAAAAACGCCTACTTTAAAGTAGACGTTCGATTTATTTTACGCGTACACCATGTTCATCTGCTTGCGTTAGGATGATTTGATGTTCTGGGAATTTTGCTTGCATCGTTGTCACAAAGGTATCAGCAATAGCTGTTGGAATAATGGAAATGAGCGTCGGGCCCGCTCCACTCAAAGCTGTACCATACGCACCATGTGCTTTTGCCGCTGCTTTTATTTCTGCATATTGAGGAATCAATTTTGAGCGGAAAGGTTCATGGAACAAATCCGCTTCCATGTAGTGTCCTGCACGTTCAAAATCTCGGGCCATTAATGAAGCAGCCAACATATTTGCATTGGCAGAAGCGTGAACAGCATATGCACGCTCTAATTGTTTTGGTAAAACTGAGCGAGATTCGCTTGTTTTTAGCTCCACATCCGGTACGTATACAACAAAAGAAGCATGAATATCATTCACATGAAATGTATCTACTATCCCGTTATCATCCATTGAAGAAATCGTTAAGCCACCTAGTACCGAGGCTGTCGCATTATCAGGGTGCCCTTCAATTTGAGAAGATAAATTGAGTTTATCTTGTACGGTTAATTGTAAATCGCATAATTGGTTGGCTAGCTCAATACCTGCAACAATAACAGCTGCACTGCTCCCTAAACCGCGTGCTAGCGGAAGTTCACTCGCCATTTCAACACGGCAAGCAGGCAATGTCTTGTTATACTGATCAGCAATTTGTTTAGTAATACTGTACAGTAAATGTTGTTCCAGCTCAAATTCACTTGGACCGTTGGCATCAAGATGGATAATTTCCCAACTATCCTGTAGGGAAACATCTAATTTCAAATAAAGAGACAAGCCAAGTCCGATAGAATCAAAGCCAGGACCTAAATTGGCTGTGCTCCCAGGAACGGTGATTTGCCACTTTTTACTCATAGTACGCCCTCAATATATTTACGGATTTCTTCTTCATCATTTTTCAGTGCTACAACGTCTACTGTTGAAACGTTCATTGCCGTGTCAGGATCTTTTAAACCGTTACCAGTAAATATTGTTACGACTTTTGAACCTTTAGCAATTTTACCGTTTTCAACGGACTTAATAACACCTGCTAATGATGCAGCTGAACCAGGTTCGACAAATATCCCTTCAGTGCCAGCAATTAGCTTGTAAGCTGCTAAAATTTCTTCGTCTGTTACAGAGTCAATAATACCGCCAGACTCATCTCGTGCTGCTTCAGCAAATTGCCAGCTAGCAGGGTTACCAATACGGATAGCTGTTGCAACTGTTTCTGGGTTAGCGATTGGTTCACCTTTTACAATTGCTGCGGCTCCTTCTGCTTCAAAGCCGTACATTTTTGGTAAGCCTGACGCTTTCACATCGTTATATTCTTTAAAACCTTTCCAGTACGCAGTGATGTTACCTGCGTTACCAACAGGAATACATAAATAGTCTGGAGCAGCACCTAAGGCATCTACGATTTCAAATGAAGCTGTCTTTTGTCCTTCGATACGGTATGGGTTAACTGAATTGACAAGTGCTACTGGTGTTGTTTCACTTACTTGACGCACAATGTTTAACGCGTCATCAAAATTACCATCGATTTCAATAATTTTCGCACCGTACATTGTAGCTTGTGCTAATTTACCAAGGGCTACTTTCCCTTTAGGAATTACGACAATCGATTGAATACCGGCGCGAGTTGCATAAGCTGCCGCTGCTGCAGAAGTGTTGCCTGTTGAGGCACAAATAACACATTTGCTACCGTCTTCAATAGCCTTTGCTACGGCAAAAACCATACCGCGATCTTTAAAAGAACCAGTTGGATTTGCACCTTCGATTTTACCATAAAGCTCGATACCAAGCTGTTTAGATAGATTAACTAAATGTATAAGAGGCGTATTGCCTTCGTTTAATGTAAGTGCGGGTGTATTTTCAGTTACGGGTAAAAATTGTTTATATTCTTCAATTAGGCCTTTCCACATAACGTAACGATCTCCTTTTGTTCTCATAGAAAGAACAGTTGTTTTTGTATAAGAGACATTTTAACGCAAATGCCCCTCTATTTTCAATAGCATTTATTAAATTGTCTAAACAATTCGGTCTTTTGAATTTTACTTGTCACTTTCTCGAAACAACTGTATAGTAAACTCGTAATGTAAAGTCAAGTGTAAAGACAGGTGGTTAAAATGACAACGATAAAAACAAATCAAGCTATTTCGCGTAATAAGCTTTTAGGTGTTGCAGGTGTTGGCTGGCTCTTTGACGCAATGGATGTCGGTATATTATCTTTCGTTATTACAGCGCTTGCGGTAGATTGGGATTTAACAAAGAGTCAGATGGGCTGGATAGGCAGTATCAATTCTATTGGTATGGCTGTTGGTGCACTTGCCTTTGGTATTTTTGCCGATAAAGTCGGGCGTAAACAAGTGTTCATGTGGACGTTGATTTTATTTTCCGTAGCAAGTGGTATTTCAGCATTTACCACAACATTAATAGCATTTATGGTATTGCGCTTTTTAGTAGGCATGGGGCTCGGTGGTGAGCTACCGGTAGCATCGACGCTCGTTTCTGAAAGTGTCGAAGCAAAGGAACGTGGAAGAGTGGTCGTATTACTGGAGAGCTTTTGGGCAGCGGGCTGGCTCATTGCGGCGCTTATCTCTTATTTTGTTATACCTACATGGGGTTGGCGTGTAGCGTTATTATTAACAGCCATTCCAGCAGTGTACGCTATTTATCTTCGTTGGCATTTACCAGACTCACCGCAATTTACTGCGAAGGTAGAAGCGAAAAAACGTAGTATCTTTCTCAACATACGAGATGTGTGGTCGAAAAAGTATGCACGTTCGACACTTATGTTATGGGTACTGTGGTTTACAGTGGTATTTTCGTATTATGGTATGTTCTTATGGTTACCGAGCGTAATGGTCGGAAAAGGTTTTGATATGATTACAAGCTTTAAATATGTTCTGATTATGACATTAGCGCAGCTTCCAGGATATTTTACAGCAGCCTGGTTTATTGAAAAATTCGGACGAAAATTTGTACTTGTTTCCTATTTAATTGGAACCGCTGTAAGTGCTTTCATTTTTGGTAATGCAGAAACGATGGCAGTGTTATTAACATCAGGTATGTTTTTATCTTTCTTTAACCTTGGTGCATGGGGAGCGCTATATGCTTATACACCAGAACAGTACCCAGCAATCATTCGCGGTACAGGTGCAGGTATGGCAGCGGCAGTGGGGCGTATTGGTGGTATTTTTGGACCGCTATTAGTAGGATCTTTGTTAACTGCAGGTTATGATATCGGCTTTATATTTGCGATTTTTTGTGGCGCAATAATTATCGGTGTCATTGGCGTAGTATTTTTAGGTACAGAAACAAAACAAGTGGAATTAGATTAAAATAAAGAAAAGGGCCCGGGTCGTCGCTAAGGGGGAACTCCTGCAGGAAAGTGCACAATGAAATTGCAGCAGGAAATTGCGGCTTAAGCGGAAAGCGTCGTCGAAGCGACAACGAGGTCATAGCCAAAAGTGTTAGATTGAGTGTAATCAATCTAACACTTTTTTTATGTACCGTACTCGACGGAAGTCGATTTTAACTATGATTGCTATTTTAATTCTCCTTGAAAAAACACATAAAAATGATTTTTTGGTGATTTTTATACAAATATTTCTGAAATATGTTAAAATTTCAAATTAAACAACATTGATTAGTGATTTACGAACATAATAAAGATTATTTAGATATTGAAAATATTTTGTATTAATGTCATTTTATTACGAACTAGTGTATTAACGTATTAATGCATTGAAGATTTTTCTGAAAAGTCATTGTATTCAAATTGTAATCGTGATACTGTATTTTTAATCGAATTTAGAATCAGTAAAGAATAATCTCCATTCGTGATAATTTCTTTGAAAGAAAGGTTGTTAGGAATGAGTATAAATGAAAATATAAAGAAAAAATTTGTAAGATTGTCAAAAGGACAACGTAAAGTAGCACAATTTGTTATGAGTAATCCAACGGTTGTCATTGCCAATGGGGCGGCTGAAGTAGGAAGGCAGGCAAATGTGAGCGAATCTACTGTTATTCGTTTTTGTTATGCGATGGATTTATCAGGCTATGTCGAGCTACAAGAAGAAATTAGAAGTTATTTAAACTCTCAAGATGAGGAAGTTCCCCTTAAACCTACATTTACAACGAGCAAGCAGCGGACTTCGAGCTTCGGTAAGGTCATGCAACGTGATATGCAAAACATTCAAGATACTATCCATCTTATTAACGATAATATGCTTCAGAAAAGCGCCAAATGGATGCATGAAGCAGATACCATTTATATTTTAGGCGCACGTCAAGCTGTCTCCTTTGCTAATTGGTTATCGTACACGTTGAAAACATTACGAACAAATGTAAAGCAACTTCGTACAGATTCTGAAGATCTTGTCCAACAAATAAACAGTATGGGTGAACGGACGACGTTGATTGTCTTTTCGTGTGATAAGCATTCCAACGATGTAAAAGCAATTGTTGAAATAGCGAAAATGAAAAAGGTGAAAATTATAGCGATAACTGGTTCGGCTTTGTCACCAATTAGGGATTATGCAAGTGCAGTATTTGCCCTAGGCATGAAAAATCAATCCTCTTTAGATGTTGTACCAGTGTTATTTTCTTTTATGCATGCATTAATTGAGGAAATGATAAGCCAAGATAAAGAACGATATAATCAATATCAACAATCATATGAACAAGTAGAAAGTAATGTATTGTTCTTAGACATTGCAAGAGAGAAGCAAGTATTTTAATAAAATGTGGTGTGTAACTTGGGAGCGGGCGTTTAAAGAATTAAAAAAGATGTCCAAAATGTTTTAGACATCCTTGAAAAATGATTTATAAAATTTTATATAAGCTATATTCGGCTATAAAATTTTCATTTAATTTAATGGCATTAACGCGCGTTCCTTCATGTTGAAAACCATGTTTTTTAAATAATTGTAACGCAGCATCATTATGCTCCATCACTGATAATTCTAAGCGTGATATATCCCGTTGGCTAGCCCATTCTTCCGCTGCCTTCATAAGTGCTGAACCGATACCTTTTCGTTGGTGTTCTTCCTTAACGGCCATGTGGATGGATGCAACATGTTTGGCTTTCGAATGCTTATAGCCATGAATAACGGCATAGCCAGCAAAATTGCCATTTAAAATGCAAAGCAAAATCGTGCGGTTTTTTAATTGCTTCCAATAAGCAAGATTTTTTCTAAGCTGTTGAACTGTTAAATCTAACTCATTTTCTACATTATACAAAAAGTCAGTTTGCTGAAGGATTTCTTCTTGTAAAAGAATAAATGCTCTAGCATCTGATGCTTCAATCGCTCGGATTATGTACGCAGAAGTATTTTCGTTATTTTCAGAAATATTGTTTGTCGGTATTTTCTCTTGTGTACGAGAGAAAGTAACACTTGTACCTAATTTGACATCAATGACATAATAACCTGCATTTGTCCAAGATAAAAAATGCGTAAGCGGGGGCTTTGTTTTTTTCCACCAGCTCTTATTTAAATATGCAGCATTGGGTAAAGCTTGTCCCATAATATTTTCTAATGCGCTAAAGGATAAAGTTATCTCATTTTGCGAAGCCACGTCAAAATAGCTTGCTAAAGGAATATACTTTTTTTCCATCTTCTTTGTCATCATAATCCCCATTCCTGTAATTCCTAAAAATTTTGACTACATGATAATAGCATAAAATTATCGTTTCTTGTATAAAAATCACAACTATATATCTAGCTAAAATAAGGAAATTTATGTTTAGTATCATAATTTATAATAATTAATGGTAAATATTAGATAAACTGTTAAATGTATTGAAAATTATTTATTGTAGTATAGGTAGCGCCATTGAACAATTGTTTTATAGCACATCGCAAAATGAAAGTTTTACTTTATAGCATGTTCTTTCATAAATTGTGATAAAATAAATGAAAATGTAGAAGCCATTTAGGAGGAAAAGTATTAATGAGTAAAGTTTTAGTTTTTGGACATAAAAATCCAGATACAGATACAATTACATCTGCAATTGTATATGCCTATTTAAAACAACAAATTGGGGTAGATACTGAAGCAGTACGTCTTGGTGAAGTAAATAACGAAACAAAATATGCGCTAGAGAAATTCGGTTTTGAAGCACCTCGTCTTATTTCTTCTGTAGTAGGAGAAGCGGACAAAGTTATTCTAGTAGACCACAATGAATTCCAACAATCAGCTGATGGAATTGAAGAAGTACAAGTGACAGAGGTTATTGACCACCACCGTATTGCAAACTTCCAAACAGCAGACCCATTATACTATCGCGCGGAGCCAGTAGGTTGTACGGCAACGATTTTAAATAAAATTTTTAAAGAACACGATGTTGAAGTACCTTCGAATATTGCAGGTTTAATGTTATCTGCTATTATTTCAGATACATTATTGTTTAAATCGCCAACATGTACAGAACAAGATGTAAAAGCTGCAGCTGAGTTAGCGAAAATTGCAGGTGTTGATGCTGCTGACTATGGGCTAGCAATGCTAAAAGCAGGTGCGGATCTATCAGATAAATCATTAGAAGATCTTTTATCGTTAGATGCGAAAGAGTTCCAATTCGGTGAGTATAAATCAGTTGTTGCACAAGTGAATGCTGTTGATATTAACGACGTACTTGGCCGCCAAGAGGAATTAGAAATTTTGTTAAACAAACATGTTGCTGAAAATGGTTTAGATTTATTCTTCTTCGTTGTAACAGATATTTTAAACAATGATTCAACAGCTGTTGCTATTGGACAAGTTGCAGATGCTGCAGCAAAAGCTTTTGGTGCAGAGCTGACAAACAACCGTGTCGTATTACCAGGTGTTGTGTCTCGTAAAAAACAAATCGTGCCAGTGTTAACGGACGCATTAAAATAAGATAGGATATTGCCCAAACTTAAGAATGAAGATGGGTCATAACTTATGTAAGTAAAGTTAAAATAGAGTACTAGTTGGTGGTAGCGAAGGTGGCGACTCCTGCTCAGAACGCACAAAACGTAAGACGCAACAGGCGGCGCGACAGCGACGGTTGCGGCTTACTGTGCTGAGCGGAAAGCGCCCACCGTAGCGGACATCAACGGCAATGCAAAAAAGTGTTAGATTGATTGTAGTCAATCTAACACTTTTTCTTTTTATCCCAGCCTTCTGCAGTCTGAAATAGTATGCTGTTTTTGTTTTAATTGTGGTTTTGAGCTAGCAACCTTTTTAATCAAGCTTTAATGGCTGAACGGCTGGTCCTTCTAGCACTTCTCCCTGGGCATTAAAACGGGAGCCATGGCATGGGCAATCCCACGTTTCATCTGCTTCGTTCCATTTCGTTTTACATCCTAAATGCGTACAAGTTGGAGCATTGCCATTTTTAAGATAGCCTGCGACAAATTCCTTTGCTACAAAGCCACCAACCTTGAGCATTTGCATAAACTGTGCTCCAAATTTTGTTCGCGCTGGTGAATAGAGTGCGCTTGCCTTAGTGTCATTCGTCGTCTCTGTAATAAGCGAGGACAGTAAATCTCCGGCTACGAAGGAATTTGAAATTCCCCATTTACGGTATCCTGTTGCAATAAAAACATTTGATAAGGACGGTGTAATTCTACCGACATAAGGTACCATGTCAGGTGTTTCAATATCCTGTGCTGACCATCTATAAAGTGGCTCCTGTCCAAAGTGTACTTTCATTTCATTTTGAATGGCATCATAATAGGGCTCAGTATGCGCCGTTTCACCAGCGATATGATTAGCCCCACCGAGCAGCAAATAATGTTCATCATTAATTGTCGTCGTTCGAATAGAACGTGATGGGAAGTCCACTGATAAATATTGACCTTGTAGTGTTTCGGTTATTTTACTAGCGACCATATACGATCGATTATTTGAAAGTTTGAATAGTTGTAGCCCTTTAAAAGCTTCAATTGGATAATGCGTGCACAAAATGAGCTTGTTATATTGAACCGATATATTTTTTTCGGTATGTAAGTTATTTTGTGCAATTTGCAATTGCTGAACACGGGTATTCGCATACAGTTTAGCACCCATTGATAACGCTTCTTTGATAAGAAAATTACTAACCGTTACAGGATTTATTTGTGCCTGTTGGGATATGCTGAGCGCTTTCGTAACTGGGAAAGGGAGCTCCGTGTCGGAGGTGATGTTGGACTTAATATTTAATACTTTATAGGCATTCCACTCTTTTAATAATTGTGAGTAGCCCTCTTTTGTTTGACAATAAAGCAATGAATCCACTTGCCGAATCGACTCTTTAGGGAGCAACTGTAATGCTTTCTCTACAGCATGCTGATTTAATTGATAATAGAGCCGCGCTTCATCTACAGAAAGCTTTTCAATAAGATTGGCATAAACTAAGCCATGCTGCGCTGTTAATTTTCCTGTTGAATGACCTGTCGTACCATGACTAAGCTTGGCATTTGCCTCAAGTAGTACAACATCGACACCTGCTTTTGCTAAAACGTAGGCAGTGTATAGTCCAGTCAACCCTCCACCAATAATACAAACATCACATTTAGTTGAAGCCGTCAATGATGGTAATGAATCAGAGTCGGTCGTAGCAAGCCAAAGAGATTGTGTCATACAGAACCCTCGCATTGTTTTTATATGTAGTATGGAACTAGGTTTGAAAATTTATGCAATGAAGCAAATAAATTGATTCAACAGAGAGGCTATCGTTACAATGTAGCAAAGGGGCGTGATTATTTATGAAAATTGAAATTTGGTCAGATTATGTTTGTCCATTTTGCTATATTGGCAAAAAGCAATTAGAAAAGGCGATTCAGGACACAGGCTTTGCAGGACAGGTGGAACTTGTTTATAAAAGCTATCAACTAGACCCGACAACACCAGAAAATACGAATGTGTCGGTCTATGATTCCTTAGCTCAAAAATATAGTATGTCATTAGATAAAGCGAAAGAAATGACGCAAGGTGTGACAGCGCGCGCTAAAGAAGTAGGCTTACACTATAACTTCGATAACATGATGGCAGAAAACACATTAAAAGCGCATCGACTTGTTAAATGGGCGGAACAGCAAGGTGATGCTTCAGCACTTGTTGAAGCCTTGCTACATGGTTATTTTATCGATGGGAAACGCATTGGTCATAATGATGTGTTAGAGACAATCGCTGAGCAAGTAGGACTTAACCGTGAGGCTGTCGCACAGCTGCTTGCTAGTGACGATTTTAAAGCTGAGGTGGAAGAAGATATACAAGAAGGGCTTCAACTTGGTGTACGCGGTGTTCCCTTTTTTGTGCTAAATCGTAAATACGGTATTTCAGGTGCACAACCGCAAGAGGTGTTTGAAGATACTTTACGTAAAGTAGCACAAGAAGAAGGCTTGCAACCTGCTTTACAAATGGAAGGGTCGGGCGATGCAGGCGTTTGTACAGACGATAGCTGTAAATTTTAATGCTTCCGAGTAAAAGGCACTAAAATGCAGTGAAGCTTTAACCGTGGCTAACATGTTAATGCTCCAGCTGCTGTAACCAGTTTTTTAGAGTAGCATTTCGTGCATGCTCAAAAATTTGGCTACAGTTACGCTGGGGTATTTTTTCTTTATTTTCATCATTCAGTCAAAAGTCTGAGGTGAGGGCCGTTGACTTTTTATCGGTCTTTTATTATTATAAGTATATATCTTGAATTCGAGATATTAATCTAAGACATTTAAGGGAGATTTATATAATGAACGTATTAGTAGTAAAAGCTAACAACCGCCCAGACGGTATTTCAACAAAAATGTATGACACTTTCATGGAAAATGTAGAAGGTGTAAACGTATCAACTTTCGATGTGTATGCTGAAGATATGCCATACTTCGGTCAAGATCTTTTCAACGCTTTTGGTAAAGTTCAAAACGGTGAAGAATTATCTGATATCGAATCACGTATTTTAGCTGCAAAACAAAAAGCAATGGATGCATTCACTGCAGCAGATGTAGTGGTATTTGCTTTCCCATTATGGAACTTAACAATTCCAGCGACATTACAAACATTCATTGACTATGTATATCAAGCTGGTTTCACTTTCAAATATGATGAAAACGGTCAATTAGTTGGCTTAATGGGCGATAAAAAAGCTGTTATCTTAAACGCTCGTGGCGGATACTACTCAGCACCAGAAGCACAACCATTAGAAATGTCAGTAAACTACATTAAAAACGTAGTAGGTGGCGTATTCGGTATGGAAGTTATCGAAGAAGTTATCATCGAAGGTCATAACGCTACTCCAGACAAAGCAGAAGAAATTATTGCTAACGGCCTAGAAGCGGTTAAAAAAGTAGCGAAATCTCTTCAAGTAGTAACAGCTTAAGCAACTATTTTTTACTAAAAGTCCTCTCAATATTGGGAGGGCTTTTTTATTGGTTTTATAAAGGTACGGTAGAGGTATGAAGGTCTGACATATTGGTGCTATGCATTTATTAAGTATTTACATAAAATAACATACTATAAAAAGAAATGAGTGAGAAATAATAATAATATATGATTTGTTTAAAAAGTGTTTAGCTATTAGTTAAAAAGTACATACAATTAGGTCTAAGTATTCAGTGAAATTCATGATTAGTATAATATAATAGAAAACGTAGGAAAATATTATATTTATAGGGAGGTAATTGCTTGAATAAGAAATTATTAACTAAAATGCTAGCTGTATTACTTGTTCTATTTACTGTCTTACCATTTAACTTATCTGCACAGGCTGCATCTAACGATGTAACACGTGGGGATTATGTGAAGGAACTTGTAGAGAGCTTGAACGTTGAGCTTGGTGACGGGTCTTCACTTCGTTTTACCGATGTCCCTAAGGATTTAGCACCTTATGTGGAAAAAGCGGTAGAGCTTAAACTAATCAAAGGTAAATCAGCAACATTATTTGCTCCAAATGATAAATTAACGCGTCAACAAGCATTTGTTATTTCTGCGCGTGGCTTAGTAACAGACAATGCTTCACTTAGCGAATTAGACAAATTCAAGGATGCAGATCAAATTGCAAAGACGCATCAGCAAGATTTAGCAAATGCTGTAGCGGCAAATATTTTACAAGGGTACGAAGATAATACAATTCGTCCACGTGACTATGTGACGGCTGAGCAAATGCAAAGCATTATTGAACGTTTTGTAGCTGAATATCAAGTGCCTAGTAGTTCGACAACAGTAGATCTTCAAATTTTAGGTACAACAGATATTCATACTAACTTAGCAAACTATAATTATTATTTAGATGCAGAATCTGCTGATGTCGGATTAGCAAACACTGCTGCACTTATTGAACAAGCTCGTTCAGAAAATCCAAATACTTTACTATTTGATAATGGGGATTTAATTCAAGGTACACCACTTGGTTCTTATAAAGCGTTAGAAAATGTACTAAAGCCAGGTGAGGTTCATCCAGCGATAGCAGCTTTAAATGCGCTTAAATATGATGGTGGTACTTTAGGGAACCATGAGTTCAACTATGGTTTAGACTTTTTAACGGAAGTTTTAAATGATGCGCAATATCCAGTTGTGAATGCAAACACGTATGACGCGAAAACAAAAAAACATATGTATACACCATTTGTTTTAATCGATAAAGAGGTAGTGGACAATACAGGGAAAACACATACACTAAAAGTAGGTGTAACAGGTATTGTACCAACGAAGATCGTTGAATGGGATGCTATTCATCTAGAAGGTAAAGTTGAAATGCAAGAGCCTGTAGAGGCCATTAAAGAAGTTGTACCTGAAATGCAAAAAGCAGGTGCAGATGTTATCGTCGTGCTTTCTCATTCAGGTATCGGTGAAGATACGAATGTGCAAGGTGCTGAAAATGTAGGCTATCAAATTTCCGAAATCGAAGGAATTGATGCGTTAATTACAGGTCACTCGCATTTAACATTCCCAGGTGACTATAAAGACCTTAAAAATGTTGATCAAGAAAAAGGGACAATTAATGGTGTGCCTACTGTAATGGCAGGTAGCTATGGAAGTCACCTTGGCGTCATTGATTTAAAACTAGAGCAACAAGGTTCTAAATGGGTTGTGACAGATGGACAAGGTTCCATCCGTTCTATTAAACAAGAAGGCTTACAACCGTCGCAAACTGTCTTGAACGCTATTAAAGAAGCACATGAAGGTACATTAACGTACATTCGCCAAGCTGTTGGTGAAACGACTGCACCTATTCATAGCTATTTCTCAATGGTTCAAGATGATCCATCGATTCAAATCGTAACACAAGCACAAAAATGGTATATTGAAAAAGAACTAAAAGGGACGGCTGATGAAAACACACCAATTCTTTCTGCTGGTGCACCTTTCAAAGCAGGCTCACGCAATAACCCTGCGGACTTTACAAATATTCCTGTAGGGCCACTTGCTATTAAAAACATGGCGGATATCTATCATTACGATAACACTGTTGCAACAATTAAAGTAACAGGTGCACAAGCAATTGAATGGTTAGAAATGGCTGCTGGAATTTTCGCTACCATTGATCCGAAGAAAACAGAGGAACAAAACATTATCGATGCGGAAGCACGTTCATACAACTTTGACGTATTAGATGGCTTAACATATCAAATCGATGTAACATCACCGGCAAAGTACGATCGTCGTGGTAATTTAGTCGATGACAAAGCAAACCGTATTAAAAACGTACAATACAATGGCAAGCCAATTGATTTAGAGCAACAATTCATTATCATTACAAACAATTACCGTGTTGGTGGTTCATATGGTGCAACGTTTAAAAATGCGGAAGGCACAAACGTGACAAACTACGCTTATGAAAATCGTCAAGCAGTAATTGACTATATTATGGCGAACAAAACAATTAATCCTGCTGCGGATAACAACTGGTCATTTGTACCGTTCCCAGCGAATACAAAAGTTATTTACCATTCTGCAAAGGATGCCCAAAAAGTCATTCCAGCTGGTAGCAATATTGAGTACCTTGGTGACACAGAAGGCGGCTTTGGTAAATATTTAATTAAATAATACTGCTTATATAAAAAGAGAGCACGATGATTAATCGTAGCTCTCTTTTTTATGGCGTTCAAATGCTTTGAAGCGAGTACCTTGAAACGTTAATAGGCCAAAGTCATGTTCAGCTAGCTGCCCGTAGTTTCGCCCATCGAGTTTTAACTCTATACGATCCCCACTTTGCACTTCAAAAGTTACATAGTAGGAGGTATGAGCACTAGAGTTGCCTGAACCGCCTCGTGTGTCTGTCCGTTTTGTAACGATTTTGGCCGGCACTGTTAACTCAGGTGAATTATTATTTTTAGCCCATTGTCTAATACCGTTAAGTATAACGAAGGCAAAAGTACCGAAGACGATGAAAAAAATCATGGAAATAAAAAGGGAAACAAATGAAAATTCATCAAACCAAAACATTGTAGTCCTCCTATTCAGACTGCTGTTAAATAGCATTTTCGTAACAAATAATAGGGCAATTTCAACAGCATCTATACTCGAATGATAAATGAATACATGTATTGGTTCAATGAGTTTTTAACAAAAAAGGAAATTATTTATTGGAAAAATTAACGAACGTAAAAAATCATTTTGTCATCATTGAAATCTGAAATAACTAACTGTTCGTTGTCGAATGTAAATGGGATTTCCTTGTCTTTTAAATTAGATAGCAGCTTTTGTAATTCTTCCTGTGAAGAAAGAGATAATGTATAGCTAAGTAAACCGGTTGTTTGTTTTGGTGGTACTGGTGCACCGGCCCCTTGCCAGATGTTGACTGCAATATGATGATGATAGCCCCCAGCAGAAATGAATAGTGCGCTATCGTGGAAGTTAGTCATAATATCAAAACCAAGTGCATCTATATAGAAGTAAGTGGTTGCATCATTAATTACGCTCACATTTAAATGCATATGACCTAATACAGTGCCTTTAGGGAAACCTGTCCAAGGACGCTGACGGTCATATAATGCCATGACACCTTCTATATCCACTGCTTCTGTTGTCGTGACAAGTCCACCATGACCATCGCTAATCCACTCAGTACGAGGGCGATCATGGTAGATTTCGATACCGTTACCTTCAGGATCATTTAAGTAAAAGGCTTCTGAATAAATATGATCCCCGGCCCCTGTTATCGACACACCTGTATTCAATAAATTGCCGATTACATAAGCTAAATCTTCCCGTGAAGGAACTAAAATGGCAAAATGGAATAGACCAGTCGTACGAGCTGGACGAATTGTCACCCCATCATCAGTTGATAATATTAAAATAGGCTTTGTATTGCCTGGAATAGAAAATGTCACTTCGCTTGTACTTTGGCTAAGTACTTGGAGTCCAAGTTTTTTATAAAAATCAGTCATTGTCTCTAATGACTGTACAAGTAAATGTAGATGTTCAAGCTGTAATGTAGCATCAATTTTAAATGTCATAATGAATAAATCCTCCAACTTTTTAGTTACTTTTTGTAATTAAATATAAAATAGTAAACACATTACGTCAAGTAAATAAGTTACTTTTAATTTACTTTTTCTTACTAAGTCGTTACAATAGAATACATAAGAGGTGAAAAATATGAATGAGACAACTTTATGTCCTCGTTTAGCTAAGGCAATGGACTTAATTGGAAAACGCTGGACTGGGCTAATTTTATATCAGCTATTAGACGGATCACAGCGCTTTAATGAGATTGAATCAGCATTGCCTGTAAGTGGTCGTTTATTATCTGAACGTTTAAAGGAGCTTGAAAAAGAAGGGCTTGTTGAACGAAAAGTATATTCCGAGGTGCCCGTGCGAGTAGAATATTCTTTAACGGATAAAGGTCGAGCATTGGAAAGCGCTATTCGCAATATTGAGTCTTGGGCAACTAACTGGTTGTAACAATTGAACAGTTAAATTGTCAATGCGCTATTATATGAGAACTATTAAGTGGAAGCTCTATCTTTCATAGATAATATGTTGAACATATCGGGCAGTTATTAAGTCCTAAATGTTCCGCAAATTGCATGCTATAACTAAAGGGGACAATATACTGCCCGTTAATGCGCGAAAAATACCCTTCATTTTACTTGTCAAATCGAGGTTCTAAATCCATACTAGTGTAGAGTAAGAAGGACGTTAGAAAGGAATTAGCTCTCATGACAAAAGAACAATGGGCTGTGGATTTGGCACAACATATAAATCCGGCCAATATTAAGCTAGATGAATCTTTACAACAATATACAATGACAAAATTAGGTGGTAAAGCAGATGTATTTGTTCTCCCAGAAACAGAGGAAGAGGCAATTGCAGTTATTCGCTATGCACATTTAAATAATATTCCCTTATTAATGTTAGGGAATGGCTCAAACATGGTTGTCCGTGATGGAGGCATGCGCGGGATTGTGGTGACATTTGCTCATTTAGATGAAATTCATATCAATGGTGATCATGTCTATGCACAAAGCGGAGCACTAATTAAAGACGTATCAAAACTAGCCGCAGCTGCATCTCTAACCGGTTTTGAGTTTGCGTGTGGTATCCCAGGCTCCATTGGTGGAGCGATGGCGATGAATGCAGGAGCTTATGGTGGTGAAATAAAGGATATTATTATTTCTTCTAAAGTGTTAACGAAAGAAGGAAATATTTTAATTTTATCAAAAGAAGAGCTTGAATTAGGTTATCGTCAAAGCAGCATTGCGAAGAAAGGTTACTATGTACTCTCTTCTGAATTTCAATTAGCTCAAGGCGTGCAGGAAGAAATAGATGCAAAAATTGCTGATTTAACGTTTCAACGTGAATCGAAGCAACCATTAGAGTATCCTTCGGCAGGTAGTGTTTTTAAACGCCCGCCTGGACACTTTGCAGGCAAGCTTATTCAAGATAGCGGTCTACAAGGTAAGGGAGTCGGTGGTGCAGAAGTTTCCACAAAGCATGCAGGCTTTATTGTCAATAAAGGAAATGCAACGGCTACTGACTATATTGCAACAATCCAAATGGTACAACGAGTAGTAAAGGAAAAGTTTGATATCGATTTGGAAACAGAAGTGAAAATTGTCGGTGACGACCTATAAAAACAATGCCGCTCTTCGCTATTGGCGAAGGGCGTTTTTTTGAGGAGTGTGAGCAAATGAAGTTTATATCATGGAATGTTAATGGTATACGGGCTTGTGTAGGGAAAGGTTTTTTAGATTTTTTTAATAGTGTAGATGCAGATTTCTTCTGCGTTCAGGAAACGAAATGCCAAGCTGGGCAGGTTGAGCTTGCATTAGAAGGCTATGAGCAATATTGGAATTACGCGCTGAAGAAGGGATATTCAGGTACAGCCATTTTTACAAAGCATACCCCACTTTCCGTGCACTACGGTGTTGGCGAGGATGACTCGCAGGACGAGGGACGAATCATTACATTAGAATACGACAATTTTTACGTAGTAAATGTTTATACACCGAATGCGCAACGTGATTTAGCGAGATTATCTTTTCGATTAGACTGGGAGGATCGATTAGCATTGTATTTAAAAGAGCTAGACGCCAAAAAACCAGTTATTTATTGTGGGGATTTGAATGTAGCCCATACTGAAATTGATTTGAAAAATGCCAAATCGAATATTGGTAATTCTGGTTTTACATATGAAGAACGTGCTAAAATGTCTGATTTATTAGCAAGCGGCTTTGTAGATTCTTTCCGCTACAAGCATCCGGATGAGACGGATCATTTCACATGGTGGTCGTATATGAATAAAGTGCGTGAACGCAATATCGGATGGCGCATTGATTATTTCATTGTGTCTGAGCGATTAAAGGAGCAAATTGATGTGGCTACCATCCATCCGCAAATAATGGGTAGTGATCACTGTCCGATTGAACTACAACTAAATGTATAAATTGTGTGAGAATTGTGTGAGTGCCTGGCACTTACACAATTTGAAAAATCCACTACGCTTCTTACTTTGAGCATTCTAAGCAGAAGACGTCGTGGATTTTTTTTATAAGTGTGCCCCTGTAAGAATTCAGAATTGTGTGAGTGCCTGGCACCGAAAAAGGATTTGGACAGCTAAATCAAGAATATATTCTTAAAGAGGGGGTTGTAAGTTGAGAAAGTTTAAATGGAAAAAGTGGTTATTGGCAAGCGCTGGGGTGTTAGCTGTAATAGCCATAACAGCAGTTATTGTTTTTACGTGGTTTATGAATAAATCAAAACCGATTATTGATGGGGAGTTAGCTGTTAGTATTCTCGACAAAGATGTAACGGTGACAAGGGATGACAAAGGGGTGCCGCATATATTTGCTGAGACAGATGCGGATTTATATCGTGCACAAGGCTTTGTGCAGGCACAAGATCGACTGTTTCAAATGGATTTAGCTCGGAGGCAGGCGAGTGGTCGTTTGTCTGAAATTATTGGGGAGGCGACAATCAATACTGATAAGCATTTTCGTACCTTTAGTCTCCGCAATGCGGCTGAAAAATCATTAGCAGCTTATGATGCTGATAGCAAGCAAGTGCTTGAATGGTTTGCGGAGGGCGTCAATGCTTTTATTGACCAAGCGAAGAGTACGAATACATTAAGCTATGAATTTGCATTACTAGGTTACGAACCAGAACAATGGACGATTGTAGACTCTTTAACAATCGGCAAATATATGGCCTACGATTTAGGTGGCAATTGGAATACACTAGCTTTCCGTCATTGGGCTTTACAAAACTTCGATGAAGAAAAGGCGAAGGAATTGTTTATTACATATCCTGAAAATGCTTCATCGATTATTGAAGCAAATAAAAATAATCCTGTGTCTGTTGCAGGGCAATTTAATACGGAGCTATTACCAAACGAATTTAATGGCAGCAATAACTGGGTTGTATCTGGTGACAAAACAAAGTCAGGTAAGCCGATTTTAGCAGATGATCCGCACTTAGGATTAAGTACACCATCAATTTGGTATCAAATGCATTTGCAATCACCAGAACAAAATGTAAGTGGTGTTATATTTGCAGGAATTCCGGGCATAATTTTAGGCCATAACGAGGAAATTGCATGGGGTGTAACGAATGTAGGCCCTGATGTACAGGATTTATATATTGAAATTCCAAATCCAGATAATCCTACACAATTCCGTTATGACGGTGAGTGGGAACAAGCAGAGGTGCGAAAAGAACCGATAAAGGTAAAGGATGCTGAAACGGTAGATTTTGAGGTTATCGTCACAAAGCATGGTCCAATTATGACCGATTTAGTATTTAAGGAAACGGAGCCCTCTGCGGAGTTTTCAATGCAGTGGACAGCACTGCAACCAACTACTGAATTACGGGCAGTGCTTGGTTTTAATAAATCAAAATCGTGGGATGACTTTGAGCGGGCTTTAGAAGATTTTAAAGCACCGGCGCAAAACTTTGTCTTTGCATCAAAAGATGGCACGATCGCTTATAAAGCGAACGGCCAAATTCCGTTACGCAAACAAGGAGATGGGCAATTGCCGGTACCTGGTGATTCAAGTGACTATGGCTGGGAAGGTTTTATTCCTTGGGATGAGTTACCGACTGTTGTCAATCCAGAAGAAGGCTTTATTGCAACAGCAAATAATGAAGTGATAGGTGCAGAATATCCATATCATATTACGGATTTTTGGGCGCAACCTTACCGCTTTGAACGGATTAAGGAAGTGCTAGAAGCAAATGATTCCTTAACGGTTGAAGATATGATGAATCTCCAAATGGATCAACATAATTTATATGCACGAGAGTTTTTGCCGGATTTATTAACGTCTATTAAATCGATGGATAAGGATAAAAAGTATTCAGAAGTGATTGCATTGTTAGAGGATTGGAACATGGTTGATGCTAAAGAGTTAGGAGCCCCATTAGTATTCCATACGTTAATGCTGCAATTACAAGAAGTGTTGTTTAAAGAGCAAATGCCAGAAGATATGTATAACATGATGTATGGCAAGTTTAATATTACGGATCAGCTATTGCGTAAAACATATGCTGGCGAGACAAGTATTTGGATGGATGAGCAAGGTGGTGTAGATGCCGCTGTCTATAAGGCGTTTGAGCGCACTGTGGCACAAATTCAAGATCAGTTCGGGAAAACGGTATCGAAATGGCAATGGGGTGACTTCCATCAACTAACGTTTGATCATTCATTAGGTAGTGCTTCACCGATACTTGCCGCATACTTTAATGCGAAGAAAGTGCCGATTGGTGGCTCCAAAGTGACGGTGCAGGCTGCTGATAATGATTTGGCAGGCAACGTTAACCACGGGGCATCATGGCGGTTTGTTGCGGATGTAGGGGATTTAAGCTCAGCCTACCATATTGTTGGACCTGGTCAAAGCGGTCATGTCAAATCAGATTGGTATCAGGATCAAGTAATGGACTGGGCAAACGGTAACTATCATGAAACCTTTGTTCAAAAAGATGCGATTAAAGGCAAGACAGTAATATTACAAGCACAATAAAATAAAAATCAGCGCATGTTTTATGCGCTGATTTTTATTTTGAGTGCTATTTTGAGTGCCAGGCACGTAGCTAGCATAATATGTGCTCCTAAATCGTAAAAATCCACTGCGCTTTCCGCGGGCACGACGTAAGCCGCAGGAGTCTACGTGGATTTTTACTTGGTTAGTCAAACAATTTATTGTACTTGCGTGATAGTCATCCTATACATTCAAATGCCTGTTTGAATATGATGGAATATTATGTTATATTAAAAACAATCAAATGAACATTTGAATGAGGTGAGGAATTGACGAAAGAAGTATGCGATGTGACCCATGTTAATGAACAAGCGGTCACGAGAGTACAGCAGCAAATGCCAGACTTATCAGGTGTCGCCAAATTTTTAAAGGCATTATCTGATGAAACAAGACTCAAAATAGCGTATGCCTTAACAGTAGAGGATGAATTGTGTGTGTGTGATGTTGCGACAATCATTGGTTCATCTGTAGCGACAGCATCCCATCATTTACGTTATTTAAAAGACCATAGTTTAGCGAAATCGCATCGTAAGGGAAAGCAAATGTATTACGCTTTAGCCGACGAGCATGTATATCAAATTGTAACGATTGCCTATGAACATGCGAAAGAAGGGATTGCCAATGGCAGTGACACCAAGTAAGCAAGAGTATCGTCTGCAAAACTTATCCTGTGCGAGTTGTGCAGCTAAATTCGAAAAAAATGTTAGAGCAATTCCTGAAGTTCGAGATGCACAAGTGAACTTTGGGGCTTCTAAAATAATGATTGTCGGGGATGTTACTGTCGGTCAAATTGAAGAAGCAGGAGCGTTTGATGGCATAAAAGTTTCACAATCAGCGACAAAAGCTACTGAAAAAGCAATTCCTTTTTATAAGAAAACAGAGAATATATTAGCTAGTGTGTCGCTACTATTCGTTTTAGTTGGTTATTTATTCTCATCTGTTCGCGGAGAAGAAGATTTTTTATCAATTGGAATGTTTATTATTGCAATTATTGTTGGCGGGGTAAAGATTTTTAAAACAGGCTTCCGCAATCTTGCACGTTTTGAATTTGATATGAAAACGCTGATGACCATCGCAATAATTGGTGCTGCCATCATAGGAGAGTGGGAAGAAGCGGCTGTTGTTGTCTTTTTATTCGCAGTAAGTGAAGCCCTTGAAGCGTATTCTATGGATAAGGCACGACAATCGATTCGACAGTTGATGGATATCGCTCCGCCAACTGCGACTATAAAAAGAGCGCATGGTGAGCATTTCCACGAGATGGAGTTAGCAACAGAGCAGATTGAAATCGGCGATATTTTATTAGTGAAACCGGGACAAAAAATTGCCATGGATGGCATTGTGCTCGCTGGGTTATCTGCGGTCAATCAAGCAGCTATTACAGGGGAATCAATTCCAGTTAATAAAACAGTCGGTGATGAAGTATTTGCCGGAACATTGAATGAAGAAGGCGCGTTAGAGGTCCGTGTAACGAAACGTGTAGAGGACACGACGATTGCAAAGATTATTCATCTAGTTGAAGAAGCGCAAGCAGAAAAGGCACCATCACAACAATTTGTCGATCGCTTTGCAAAATATTATACGCCAATTATTATGCTCGTAGCGTTACTTGTTGCAATCATCCCACCTTTATTCGTAGGCGATTGGCAACATTGGATTTATCAAGGATTGGCTGTCCTTGTTGTCGGTTGCCCATGTGCGCTTGTTGTTTCTACACCAGTAGCAATCGTAACCGCCATCGGCAATGCTGCAAGACAAGGGGTCCTCATAAAAGGTGGTATTCATTTAGAGCAACTAGGTCATATCGATGCTGTTGCATTCGATAAAACAGGGACACTAACAAAAGGAACACCTGTTGTGACAGATATTTTCTCACAAGAGGATATAGCGGAAGAAGAACTGTTACAGTTGGTGGCTGCAGTTGAAAAACAATCACAACATCCATTAGCTAAAGCTATTTTAAAAACGTTACACGAAAAACAGCTGACAGAACTTGTACCTAAAGATTTTCAATCCGTAACAGGTAAAGGTGCTTATGCAACAGTCGATGGACAAAAGATTTATGTCGGTAGTATGAAATGGATTACAACATTAGCTACGGTTGATGACAGGATGACCGAACAGGTTCAAAAATTGCAGCTACAGGGTAAGACAGTAGTAGCGGCTGTTCGAAATGAGCACTTTATTGGAATCATAGCGATTGCGGACCAATTACGTGCTGAAAGTAAAGAGGTTCTGCAAAAGTTAAGTGCTTTAAAGGTAAAGCATACTGTGATGCTAACAGGAGATGCTAAATCGACAGCTGAAGCAATTGCCTCAACTTTAAGAATGAGCGATGTGAGAGCAGGATTACTGCCCGCTGAAAAATTAGCTGCTATTAAAGCATTGCGCACGAAATACGGAGCAGTTGCCATGGTTGGAGACGGTGTCAATGATGCGCCGGCATTAGCCTCTGCTAATGTAGGTATTGCCATGGGTGGTGCGGGTACAGATGCTGCACTCGAGACGGCAGATATTGCACTAATGGGCGATGATTTGACGAAATTACCGTATACCATTGCATTGAGCAGAAAAACATTACGAATAATTAAGGAAAATATTATTTTTGCACTAGCTTTAAAATGTATTGCGCTATTACTTGTCATTCCAGGGTGGTTAACATTATGGATTGCCATTTTTGCAGATATGGGTGCAACATTACTTGTTGTTTTCAATTCTTTAAGGCTTATTAAAACAAAAAAATAATAGGTATAACGGATTGCTTCGGTCTATTGAATGGGTATTTACTCACTTCAATATTAATTAATGAAAGTTGTATAGATGCTACTAGCGATTCTTGAAAACAGCTAAAATTCACGCTATTATTAATTGAGGTAAATTGTAACAATTCATTATAAATGAGGCGAAAGTTTTATATGTTAGAACCTATTTTGGTAAATGTTACAGAGGAAATTGTGCGTGGTTTAGTAAGTTTTCTACTTCGAGGACCAGAATATCAAACATTTTGTAAATGTCAAAACTGTGAATGGGATACAGTGGCACTTGCATTAAATGCTTTGCCTAGTAAGTACGTTACATCTATGGAAGCGCGAGATGAAGCATTTAAAGCATTGAATACTCCTGAAAATATCGAGCTGATTAACAGAGAAATTATTCGTGCATTACATGTGGTAAATAAGTATCCTCGGCATTAGATAGAGCCCACTTCTATATGGAAGTAGGCTCTTTTCATATTTTGACAAAGTGTTTAGCTTGGATATGTATTTTCAGTTAACTTTTAAGGCAAGCTTGTAGTAAACTAGAGAGTAAGAAAAGGAAAGAGAGGGAATAAGATATGCCAACACCTAGTATGGAAGACCATATCGAACAAATTTATTTATTAATCGTTAATAAAGGTTATGCTCGAGTGTCTGACATTGCTGAAGCATTATCTGTTCTTCCTTCTTCTGTTACTAAGATGGTTCAAAAATTAGATAAAGATGGTTATTTAGTTTATGAAAAATATCGTGGGCTTACTTTGACGCCAAGAGGAGAACAGCTTGGAAAACGTCTTGTGCAGCGACATGAACTGCTAGAGCAATTTTTACGAATCATTGGTGTAGATGAAGAGCGTATTTACAATGATGTAGAAGGAATTGAGCATCATTTGAGTTGGAATTCAATTGATCGTATTGCAGATCTTGTGCAGGTAATGGAAGAAAATCCAGACATCGCAAAAAAATTAGAAGCATCTAGAACGCAACATAATCTATAAGATAATATGGTTATCCGCGGGGGCGAGTATAAACTCCCCACGATAGAGAAGTTGTTATATGTCCCACATAGTTACCCGTGTTAAATGTATACGGGCTTATATATTTTGCGAAAAAGATGGTATGAAGGAAAGGAAGACATTATGAACGAATTAAAATCAGGTGAAGTTGTTACTTTAACAGTGTTAGAGCAACAAGCATCGAAATGGATCTTAACAAATGGGGTAGTGGAACTGCCATTAAATGCTTCTGAGGTCACAGAACCACTAGCTGTAGGGGATCGTCTTGAAGTGTTTTTATTTGCGGATCGACGTGGTGATTTAGCTGCTACTACGGCTATTCCAGCGTTTGCGCAAGGTGAATACGGCTGGGCACGTGTGCTTCGTGTTGTCGAGCGTGAAGGAGCTTATGTGGATATTGGTACTTCACGTGAAGTACTTGTAAAAGCAGAGGACCTGCCTGCTATTAAAGAAGTATGGCCAGAACCGGGTGACCATTTATTTATGACATTACGAACAGATCGCAATGGAGATTTATTTGGTCGTTTAGTAACCGAAGAAAAAATTTCAGAGCTATATGAAGGTGCATTTGAAGATATGCACAATAAAAATATAACAGCCCGTCCATATCGCTTATTACCAGTAGGTTCATTTTTATTAGGGGTGGAGCAACCGTATCGTATTTTCGTTCATGAATCAGAACGTTATGCGGAGCCTCGTCTTGGACAAGATGTTCAAGTACGTATTATTGATGTCAAAGAAGATGGCTCGATGAATGGTTCTCTATTACCTCGTAAACACGAGCGTATCACTGGAGATGCACAACAAATTTTAAGCTATTTACAAGATGTTGGTGGCAAAATGCCATTTAGTGATAAGTCATCTCCAGATGAAATTAAAGAAATGTTTAATATGAGTAAAGCGTCATTTAAACGTGCACTAGGTACCCTTATGAAGGCTGGTAAAATAAAACAACAAGATGGCTGGACTGAGGAAATCTAACGTAAAGCTTTTATAAATACGAAGAACATGACGAGAGCTAAGCCTGAAACCTTCTCGTCATTTTTTCGTACTAATAACTGTATAGTGACATACATTATACAGGCTCAATGATTTTTCTAGCGAAAGGGGTCACACAATGTGAAGAAAACATGGGGGAAAATACTAGTAGCTACAATGCTAGTATTTGGTGTGCTGGCACCAACAACGGGATTTGCGGCAGACAATACGCCACCAAAAGCAATTGATGAAAAATTAGGTGTACCAATTGTCGTCTATGGCGCAAACCTATCAGAAGATGAAAAAGAATCTGTAAAAAAATCGTTAAAAGTAAATGAAGATCCTGAAGTTGAAGAGATAACAGTATCAGGGAATGACTTAGCTAAATACATTAAAGATAGTAACGCAAGTTCACGCATGTATTCTTCTGCGAAAATTACGCGTAAGGATGCTGGGAAAGGCTTAGTAATTGAGATTGTAACACCATCAAATATTACACAAGTCACTTCAGAAATGTATGCAAATGCAATGTTAACAGCAGGCATTGAAGATGCAACGGTTCAAGTAGCCGCTCCGAAGCCTGTAACAGGTCACTCTGCACTTGTTGGTATTTATAAAGCTTATGAAGTGACAACGGGCGAAACGTTAGATATAGACCGCACAGACGTTGCCAATGAAGAACTATCAGTAGCAACTAAACTAGCTGATTCTGCTGGAGTTGATGATGCGAAGGTAGCGGAATTACTTACGGAAATTAAAAAGCAAATTGCTGAAGTAAAGCCAGAAACGCGAGAAGATGTTGAAAAAATTGTCCAAGAACAGTTAGATAAGCTAGAAGTTAATTTAAGTGAAAAAGATCGTCAGCTATTAGTAGATCTGATGGACAAAATTAGTAAACTAGATATTGATTTTAGTAAATGGTCCGATCAATTAAATGATATTAGTAATACTTTGCAAGAAAAGTTTGGCGCATTGATGGAAGATGAAGGCTTCTGGACGAGTGTGAAAAATTTCTTTGCCAATTTAAAAGATACTATTTCAACGTGGTTCAATTAAACCATTAAGCTCTCTGCATTCAGTGGCAGTAGAGCTTTTTTATTTAATTCACTACGAAGCACTGTCTACTTTTTTGTAAAAATGCAAAAAGCTATGGTACTATGAAAAAAAGGAGTGGTGAGAAATGGAATTCCAATTACAAAATGTAACGGCAAACAAACTAGCTTTTGTTTATAAGCAAGACGGGGAACAGTTAGCGGAAATTACATGGAGACAGGAAGGCCAAGTAATGGTCATGGATCACACTTACGTTTCAGATACGCTTCGTGGTCAAGGTGTGGCAAAAAAATTGTTAGACCGTGCGGCTGATTATGCACGTGAACATCATTATCAAATGCAAGCTGTTTGTTCATATGTAGTCGCGGCCTTTAAAAAGTCTAATGCTTATGATGATGTAAAACAATAAAAGAAAGCAATCTGCTACCTAGCTTCGAGCTACAAGGCAGATTGCTTTTTAGGTTTTCATATAAATTGTTGTCATGTTACGCATTATAAAAATACGATACCGTAAATAAGTAATGTTAAAGCCCCTGCGCCTCCTAGTAACGAAGCCATGTCTACCCAATCATATAGTAAATCTAAATCTTTCATAAAGAACATCCTCCTATCGTTTGTAATATTGTATTATTTCCCTCATAGTGTCAGTGTTAATCATGAATAATTACAAAATAATGTAGAACTACGAAAAAATATTCGAATTATGTGATAATAATGACTAGGAGAGTGATGGCGAATGTCTTGGAAAATACAGACGTACGATGAATTAACGACGGAAGAACTGTATAAAATTATTCAGCTGCGGGTAAATGTTTTTATTGTTGAACAACAAACATGTTATGAGGATTTAGATAACCATGATCAAAACTCTATACATATATCATATGTTGAAAATGGAAAATTATGCGCGTATTCGCGTATATTACCCCCAGGAGAAAAATTTGAGATGGCATCAATAGGGCGAGTCATCACGAGTCAGGAAATGCGAGGCACTGGACTTGGTAAAGAGATGATTCAATTAGCAGTGGACATTATCGAAGAGCGATGGCCAAGTACTGAAATTTTTATTCAAGCACAGCAATATTTAAAAAAATTTTATGGTTCCTTTGGCTTTCAACAAATATCAGAACCGTATATTTACGATAGCTTGCCACATATTGATATGCTGTATCAAGTAAAAAATAATGTTTAGTCCTCAAATAATAGGGAAAAGCTATTGTATAAGGCCAGTTTCTATATATTTAGGAGGGATTTATTATGGCAGGACGTAAAGGAACAGGTGTTGTGCTTGCTGGTTTAGCAGGATTTGCAGCATCTTATTTAAGTAAAAAAGAAAATCGTGACAAAGCATGGGATATGTTCAACAGTGCAAAATCCAAACTTGAATCTTATTTGAATACTTCTAATGTGAATATGGATGATAAAATTGCAGAACGTGTAACAACTGAAGTAGCTACTGAAGCGGGGACCGCGCCAACAAAAATAGCCTCAAATGAAATGGTTTCAGAAGGTGGCGGCCATACAGGCGTACATTTCTACAATGAAGAAATACAAGAAAAAGAAAAATAACAAACAAACCTTCTCATCTAGCTATGAGAAGGTTTGTTGTGTAGAACAATTAAATTTGCCGCTGTTCCCCCAGGAGTCGAGCCACCCTTCACTACAATCGCAAAGTTTTGGATTAGCACACTTCAATTCTACTGTTGATTTCTGAAATCCACAGCTTATCCCGTACCCGAGGAAAGCGAAATGAATTTTAACGCTTTAGAAGAGCTCTTTTTGCCAAGTACCAATCACTAGTAGAAGAAAAAGCGCTGCGAAAAAGCGTTTTAATAACTAAGTAAAAATTCACGAAGACTCCTGCGGGAACGCACAGAACGTAAGACGCAACAAGCCGCGCGCTAGCGAGGGTTGCGGCTTACTGTGCTGAGCGGAAAGCAAAGTTGTTTTTTACGAAATAGAACCCAATCCCCTGCTTATATCGATGTATGAGATTGTCCCTTCTTATTTGGAATAAGTGTAACACCGGCGAAGGTAATTAGGACAATTCCAGTGAAAATAAAGCCGCTGACTACACCGAGTGATAACCAACCGAGCAATGAGGAGCCCAGTACCACGCCTAATGAGAAAAAGGCATAAAAATAACCGTATGCTTTCCCACGTATTTCAACATTTGTAGAGTCAATTAACAGTGAATTAACAGATGGGAATAAAAAACCAAAACCAATGCCATAGCAAATCATAGCTAAATAAAGTAGCGTACTCGAATCTGCTTGACTAATAAGTATTTGACTGAGACCCATTAAACCAATCCCTAGTGCTAATGTTTTAATCGGAGCAACTTTATCAAAAATTCGATTAGTCGGCAAAATAAAGACAAGCACAGCGACAATGCCAAAGGCGCTCATTAACGTACCACTTAAGCGTGAATCAAAGCCTAAAGCATGCACCTTTAATGGTAATAAGTAAGCGATAACTCCTTGTGAAAACATTAAAAAGAAAGCTCCTGAAAATGCTTTTAACGTACCGACATTATTAAAAAATACACTGATAGGGATATGGGGACTAGAAGAGGACTTGTCCTTTTTCACCTGATTGGATTTAAGTAGAAAGAACGATAAAATTCCTAACAGTAACATAAAACTAGCAGTAATATTAAAGACAAAAGGTACACTCGTACGACTTGCTAGAATACCACTAAAAGCCGGCCCGATAATGGCTGCGATACCTACAAAAGCTCCGGAAATAGCACTTCCTTTGCCGCGTTTCTCTTGATCGGTAGCGTTAGCTAAAAATGTAAAAGCCGCAGGAACAATAAAGCCAGCAACCAACCCATGAATGAAACGAACAATTAATAGGGCAAGTGGAACATCTACTAAATTATATAATGTTAGTGAGAGTCCTGTTGTTAACAGCCCGATAATTAAAATGATAAAGGGCCCTTTACGATCTGTTAAAAAACCAGAAATAATATTCCCAAATGTATTCGAAAGAGAATACATACCAACTGCAAGTCCCGTTAAAAAGGCGGAAGCACCTAAAGATTCCGCGTAAGTACTCATGACAGGAAGCTGAGTAAATAGGTCAAAAAACGAAAAGAATATAATCAAGTAGATAAATTTCTTCATAACTCCTCCGACTACAATATACGACATAGTGGGTTTATTATACCATTTTCGACAAAAAAGAACGCCTAATAAGTTGAAAAGAACTTATTAGGCATTCTCGAAACATCATATTAAGCTTTAGCGATTTCTTTTTTCATTGTTTTGTTTTTAGCAAGGTTTACGTGCCAAGAAAGAGCCTCTTCTAAAATGTGAGGAGTTTGTTGGTTACCTGTTGCTTCTACTGCGCGGTTGTAGTAATCCCATAATTGCTCTTTGTAATCAGGGTGTGCACAGTTTTCAATGATTAAAGGTACACGTTCTTTCGGTGCTAAACCACGTAAGTCAGCGATACCTTGCTCAGTAATGATTACATCTACATCATGCTCAGTGTGGTCTACGTGAGAAACCATTGGTACGATTGAAGAAATCGCGCCACCTTTTGCATAAGATTTTGTTACAAAAATACCAAGACGTGCATTACGTGCGAAGTCTCCAGAACCACCGATACCATTCATCATACGAGTACCTGATACGTGAGTGGAGTTTACGTTACCGTAAATATCTAACTCAAGAGCAGTGTTAATTGAGATTAATCCCAAACGACGGATAAGCTCAGGGTGGTTAGAAATTTCTTGTGAACGTAAGCAAATTTTATCAGCATATTTTTCTAAATTGCCGTAAACTTTTTTCTGTAATTCTTCAGTAAGTGTAATGGAAGTAGCAGCAGCAAATTTAACTTTACCTGCGTCGATTAAGTTAAATACAGCATCTTGAAGTACTTCTGAAGCAACAACTAAATCTTCGAATTCAGAATCTGCAAAGCCATCAAGTACAGCATTTGCTACAGAACCTACACCAGATTGTAATGGCATTAATTGTTTTGTTAAACGACCCGCTTTAATTTCATCACGGAAGAAGTCCAATAAAATGTTAGCCATCGTTTGAGTTTCTTCATCTGGTGGTACGATTAATGAAGGAGCATCTGGCTCTTCAGAAATAACAATCGCTTTAATTTTAGCTGGATCAACTTTAATTCCGATTTCACCGATACGTTGCATAGCATCTGTCATTGGAATTGCTTCACGATTACCTTGTTCGCCTGGAACATAAATATCATGAATACCGATTAATGCTTCTGGATGAGAAATGTTTAACTCGATAATAATGTTTTCTGCATATTGTGCAAAGATTGGAGAGTTACCTACAGAGTTTGTTGGAATAATAAAACCATCTTCTGTAATAGCAACTGCTTCAAGAATTAAATATTTGATAGGTCCGATAATTCCTTGGCGCACTAACTCAGTATTGTGAGAAAGGTGAGCATCTACATATAGAACATCTCCAGAGTTAATTAAGTTACGGATACCAGAATCACCTTGGAAAGGTCCACGTTTACGAATAGCACCAGCTTCTGCTAAGTGTTTATCTACTTCTGGTCCTAATGATGCGCCTGTATATACATCAATTTTAAAATCTTCGTTTTTAGCGCGTTCAACTAGTGCCATTGGAACAACTTTTGCGTCCCCAGCACGAGTGAAACCACTCATACCAACTACATCACCATTTGAAATAAGTGCCGCTGCCGCTTCAGCAGAAACAATTTTACTTTCAAGTTCTTTTAAACCTAGGCGTTTTTGAATATTTGCATCCATAAAAAAATCCTCCCCTAAATCATTTTGATGGAAACCGATTACAAAACTAGAAAAAACCTGTATGAATTTTCTGTTTATTTAGTTGTAGTATGACTTCAACCATTTGATTAATATTATCACCAATTTGTCACAAAAACTTTAGTATTAGCATTAAATTATGTAAACGGAGGAAAAACGAGCAGAAGGTTGATTTTTCGACAGAGAAAACGTTTTAATGTAGAGTATATATTTTCCATGACCAATAAAAAAAGTACAGCATGCCCTCCAAAAGGGGAGGACTTGCTGTACTAGAAAAAATTAGAAACCTAAAGAACGGCGGAAATAACTCGCGTAGCGTTGACTAACAGGGATGCGCGTACCGTCTTTCATGATTAATAAGAAAGTTGAATGAGAATCTGGTTGGATTTCATCGATATAATCGATGTTTACGATATATGAACGGTGACATCTAATAAATGAGTCTGGTGCTAAAAATAGCTCAAGGTCACTTAAATTTAAACGGTGATAACCTTCACGCCCCATTGTTTTAACAAATGTTTTACGAAGCTGTGTTTCAAGATAAATGACTTGATCATGCTTAATTGGATACCAACAATCATCGATTTTAATCGTGATATAGTTTGTCAAAAATGCGGACGGTTTTTGTGGGAAGATGGCCGTAATAGCACCTTTTGTTTCGCCTTCTTCCATTAGAGGAATACTCATGCCATAGTAAGCAACGCCAAAGACATCAGGTTCAATATACGTGCTGATTTTTTGTCCGTAGCTTAAAGCTTTATGTGCTGCTGAGCCTTCTTTAATAGGATCACCTGGCTTAATTTTTAAATCAACCTTTTTGCTTGGTTGGTAGTACAAGTATTCGTTTGTATCAGAAATTGCAATTGAAGTATTCTCAGGGAAAAACTCCTTAATAATCTCCATGATTTCTTCTATTTGTTTTGGATCCACTATTAGCACCTCGTTTTAACTTTTAAAAATAGTATTATCATCTATTTTACTACATATTCGTATAAATTATATAGAGAAGATTTCGGAATAAAATAGAGAAATGTCGATTACTAAAATAAAAACTAGAAAAAATATACAATTGATTGAAATTAATACCTTATTATATTTAAAATGTATATGGTAAATATTAAATGTCAATTCATTAGTTTACAGCGTTTCTACTATATTTATATGATAAATAAGAACTAGAACGATGTGCAAAATGTGGTTGAAAGGAAATCGCAGAATATGGTAAAATTCACTGTAAAGTATATTTTTTTTAATACTGGTGTTCAAGATAGGTTATTTTTAAGCTATATTTTATAAATTATTGTGTAATAGGACTCAATTCATATGCTAAATAAGCAAATACTTTTTTCTTATTTTGAAATTATAAATTAGAAGTCGAATATTGCAATGTAATTCGTGCACTCTGAGGAAAGATGGGGAAGATTATGCAACTACATCAACATTCTATGTCAGAAACGATATCAAAAAGATACTTCCAAGAAATCGATAATATTAACCAATACATCGGTGTAGAAGAATTTTTTAATATTGAGTCAAAATTAATATTTGAAATTTACCATTTAGAATCTGCAAAAGCCAAAAAATCTTTGCATGAATTAATAGACATTCTGTCGATACGTTTTGGCAAGCAAGTTATTAAAATTGTACGAAGTTATTTTTCGGTTCTGTCCTCGATTGTTGCTCGTAAATTGCTAGACAATCAAGTACCTTCGAAGAAAGCTTTTGCTTTTAATATTGCATGTAATGATATGATAGAAAATCAAATGAAGGACGCAGAATTTTTGCAATTTGCTGATGATTTAATTGATTTCTTTGTTTACTTTATTGCAGATAGAAAGCAACCGACTTTCCGTCATCAGACAGTTAATAAGGTCATTATGTTTATCAACGATGAGTTAGAAAATGATTTAACTGTAGAAAGTATTGCGAATAACTTTCATATTAGTACAAGTCACTTATCGCGAATTTTTAGAGAGCATGTAGGTATCACGTTGGTCGAATATTTAAATGTGCGTCGAGTAGAGGAATCGCAATATTATTTACGCCATACGAATAAAAGTATTACATCCATCTCAGACCAATTCCATTTTTGTAATCAAAGCTACTTTACGCGGATTTTCAAGAAATATACAGGTGTAACACCTAAACATTTTCGTGATGAGCTACACCATGAATTTTACCGTTTTGAAATGAACGATGCAGCGACTGAGGCAAAGGATGAAAAAGAAAACGAGGTCCAAAACGTGTAATACACGGTTTGGCGCGAATGGGTACCTTAATATTTTAAAATGTAAGATGCGATCGTATTAGCGATGCTAAAGCGAGCATCTTTTTTATGTGAATGATTGTCGTTGTTTAGAACACGAGACGAAATGAACAACTAGCGCTTGCAATTTGATAAAGGGACTCTTTATAAGGTATACTTCACATTAGTTGAAAAATAATAGTAGGTGGAAAAATGAAAAATTTGAAGCTATTATCAATGCTTGGACTTGTTGTTTTTGTATTAAGCGGCTGTCAAGCAGTTGAGAACAAAGAAGGCTTTTTCTATAGTGTTTTTGTAAAACCTATGGAATTTTTACTGGAGTTTTTCGGAAATGATATTTTTTCAGGTAGCTATGGTTTAGCGATCATTGCCATCACAGTTCTTATTCGTTTAATCTTAATGCCGATTATGTTGAAAAACTATCGTCAGCAACAATTGATGAAATCGAAAATGGATGCCTTCAAACCTGAAATGGAAGCAGTTCAGAAAAAAATGAAGGAAGCTAAGACAAAAGAAGAACAAATGCAATATCAACAAGAAATGATGGCATTGTATCAAAAGCACGGTGTCAATCCATTGAATATGGGTTGTTTACCAATGTTAATTCAAATGCCAATCATTATGGGTCTTTACTTCTCCATTTTATATTCTGCCGATGTGAAGTCACATGAGTTTTTATGGTTTAGCTTAGGTTCACCAGACATTGTCATGACAATTATTGCAGGTATCGTTTATTTAGTACAAGCACGTGTATCTTTATGGACAGTACCAGAGCAACAAAAAAAGCAAATGAAAATGTTTATTTACATTTCGCCAATTATGATTGTTTTTATTTCTTTGTCCTCTATGGCAGCTCTACCACTTTACTGGTCTGTCAGCGGTGCATTACTAATTCTTCAAACATATATTGGTCGAAAATATTATTCGGAGCATCCCGAAAAAGCAAAATCATAAATGAATTTATGTCGAGGCGCTTGTGTAGCCTCGATTTTTTTTAGGAGGAAAACAGCATGAGTACAAAATGGATATCATCAATTCTTGTCGCACTATTTAGTATTGCCGCGATCGTATGCATTATTTTAGGAAACTTCAATTTTGCGGTACTAGCGATGACCATTATGTTTGCTATGTCAAACGGTTTTAGAGCGAAAAGTTTTAAGGAACAAGGGTATAGTAAAGAGGCGAAATGGATGAAGTATATGTCTATCTTTTTTTCTATCGCTTCAATCGTAGTGCTTATTGTCATTTTTACAGATTAATTGTGAAAAGCTACACGTAAAAATGTGAACAGTGATAAAATAAAACTATCATAAGAAATAGTTTAACTTGCTTCGGGGGTACAACCGCTGAAACAAGGTAAATGCCCCGGCGGATGCCATAGATTTTTAAATAAGCTTGTCAGGCAAGTTTGGAAAATCTAGACGCCATTACGCCGAGGTGTAATGAAAGAAAGGTTTTCAGGTTGCTCGAACTTCGAAATCTTGGTCGTTTAGCAATCTGGATCTACACAAAAGGGGCAAAAAAAGTGAAAAAAAAACGTCTACCACTTATTATTGGTGCTGTCATTTCAGTGGCTTTAATCGTATCTATTTTTGTAGTAATCAACTATAAAAATAACCAAGTAAATGTAGCATCAGATGAGGAACAACCAGCAGCTGAACAAGGTAAAAAAGATACGCCAAAAAATGAGCCAACAAAAGAGCCAACTAAAAATAAGGAGCCAGAGGAACAGCCAGATGAAAATGGCTATTACCCAAATCAAACGATGCCTACAGAGCCTACGTATATAAATGGTATTTTAATAGCGAATAAAAAATATCCACTTCCATCAACATTTGCACCTGAGGAAAACCCAGAGGCTCGACAAGCGTTAAATATGATGATCGCAGAAGCGAAAAAACAAGGATTTAACTTAGTAGCATTTAGTGGATATCGTTCTTATGACTATCAAACAACATTGTATAATAACTATGTTAAACGTGATGGTCAGGCTGCGGCGGACCGTTATAGTGCGCGACCAGGCTTTTCGGAGCATCAAACAGGCTTAGCATTCGATATTGGAGAAGTGGGTAAAGAAGATTTATGGCTGACTGAAGAGTTCGGCGAAACACCAGCGGGACAATGGCTCTTTGACAATGCAGCGCAATTCGGCTTTATTTTACGATTCCCTGAAAATAAAGAGCATATTACAGGATACATGTATGAATCATGGCATTACCGTTACGTCGGAACCGAAATAGCTAACAAAATAAAAGAAAAAAATATTACGTTAGAAGAATACCTAGGTGTGGAATAATAAAAACTGGATCACAAAAATGATGAAAACCATGTTTGTCTGCAGTAGGTAGTGAACACTAGTTGTTGGTAGCGAAGGCGGTGACTCCTGCGGGAACGCACGCAGCGTAAGACGCAACAAGCCCGCGCGTTAGCGAGGGTTGCGGCTTACGTGTGTGCCCGCGGAAAGCACCGCCGTAGCGGACAACAACGGTAATACAAAAAAGTGTTAGATTGATTACAGTCAATCTAACACTTTTTCTTTTTGTCCCAATATAAGCAAACATGTGGTTTCTACAATACGGGTGTTAATAAACGCGAAATAGATTCCTTGAATTTGATCATGCTTGAACGATTTTGATACATTTCCCAAGTTAATTCTGTGCAGTCTAAAATATCCTTCTCGAATAACTCAGCTAACTGATGGGAAATCGTTGAGTCGTATATAAAGGCATTTACTTCAAAGTTTAAACTAAAACTTCGTACATCGATATTAGCAGTTCCTACAGTAGATGCTTCATCATCAATAATGATAGCTTTAGCATGAATAAATCCTTTTTCATAAATATAAACTTTTGCCCCAGCACGCAATAATTGCCCTACGTAAGAGAAAGTAGCCCAATAAACAAACATATGGTCCGGTTTATTTGGAATCATTATGCGAACATCAATACCTGAAAGCGTAGCAATTTTAATAGCATCTAAAAAACTAACATCTGGTATGAAATAAGGGGTTTGAATATAAATATAACGTTTGGCCATATTAATAAGCTTTAAATAACCAATTTTAATTTGTTCCCATTCAGAGTCTGGCCCGCTTGATACAATTTGTAAGCCCACATCACCTTTTTTCGGAATGGCAGGGAAGTAACGATCCGAATAGCCCATCTTTTGCTGAGCACTTGCTTGATTCCAATCGAGTAAAAAGCGCGTTTGCAATGGATGAACAGCACTACCTTCAATGCGTAAATGCGTATCGCGCCAATAGCCAAATTTCTTTTGCAGTCCAAGGTATTCATCACCTACATTAAAGCCCCCGATGTACCCGATACGTCCATCAATAACAACGATTTTACGATGATTTCTAAAATTTAGACGTGGATTTAATAGTGGGAAGATGGAAGGGAAGAATACTTCAACCTCGCCGCCAGCCTCAAGAAGTTCTTTAAAATGCCTCTTTTTAACATTGCGTGAGCCCATTTCATCATATAAGAGCCTCACTTTGACTCCTTGTTTTGCCTTTTTGATCATTGTATCAACAAGACGTGTACCTAAATTATCGAGGCGGAAGATGTAATATTGAATATGGACATGATCTTTTGCAGCTTCGATATCTTTTATAAGCTGTTCAAATTTGTCCGCACCGTCATCAAATATTGAAAGGTGATTGTCTTGCGTTAAGACGGCATTGTTTGTTTTTAAATGCATATAAATCATTTCTTTATAATTCTCTGCATTTTCAATACGGAATTCAAATGTATCATCATGAATAGTTTCTATTTGATAGCTAATTAGATTATCTATCCCGATATCTTTGCGACCTTCCCAACGAAACAAATGTTTTTTGCGCAGTTGCCTGCCAATTAGTAAATATAAAACAAAACCAACTAATGGCAAGAAAAATAGCACAAGAATCCATGCCCATGTAGAAGTAGCATCTCTACGCTCTAAAAAAATAATGGTCATCGCTGATAAGATATTAAAGAATAAAACTAAAGGTACTAGATATTCTACATCTGTAAAAATGCTCATTCCTGCACCCCTCTACTATATTTCATATAATACTTAGTATAGCTTACTTTTCAGGTGGAATGAAAGAAGAGTAAGTTATTTGTTATCATTCACGAAAAGATTACCCTTAATAAGAGGGAATAAAACAGAAATTGCATAAGCCCCACCACGAAAAGAGGAGTGGTGGGGCTTGTTAGTTTTCATTGCAGTTGAGTTGCCGCTTCGAAGATTATGAATAATGTTCCCATTGAAATAATATATCAGAAAAATCTTGTTGAAGTAGTTTTTCACGATTAATAAAAAACTTTCCTACGCCACTATCCGCCCACATAATTCCGAACTCGTCATTTGAATCGATTTGTAGTAAAAGTACATCATAGCGTTGTAATAGTCGAGACTCATGACGAATATCTTCAGCTAAAAAATAGGCGTAGCCTCCTATTTTTGCGCCTGCACCTAAAAAGTGCTGTAAATAGATTTCATGCAAATTGATATCATGATTTTGGGTAGCAATAAGGCTGGGTAAATAATGGACAGCACGGTAATCTAAAGCCGAAACAGGTTCCTGCGTGTAGTGGAATTGTAAAGCTAATTCCTGATGAATAGGAAACCAATCTTTTGCTGTCAGTGTTATATTGTCATGGGCTGGCATAGCTAATTTTGTGTCTACTGTCGGGTAAAAACGTATCTTATAAAACTGTTGAAAAATGTCTTCTGTATAATGCACTGCATTAGCAAAAATATTAGATGAAATAAAAAATTGTAAAATACCTTGGGTAGGGAAATCCTGTATTGGTGGTATTTCTGCAAAATTAATTTGAGCTAATAATCGCATCGATTCACCAGTAACGTCTTTTGGTACGGTTTGCTCATAAGGTAAATAAGGATCACCGGCAAATTTGCTTTCTGTTAATGAAGTTGAACGTTTCACTGGCGAAATAATAGTCACTGGCAACAATGACTCTTCAATTTTATAACGTAATGGTTCTAGCTCGTTCGGTAATGAGACATTTATCGTTTTGTTCATGCAGAGCCCTCCGAGTTTACACTTTCAAACTTGGATGTCTTTTGTAACGTAGTAAGGAAAAAACATCCCCTATAAGTTACGACATTTTGTATGGAAATTATTCAAGACGCAACGTTTTATTTGATGCTTTATAAATAAACATTAAACTAATCGAGATAATGGCGATTGCTGCAGCAATGTAATAGCCAAGATTCGATTGCATTGTAAATAGCCACGTGAAGAATAGTGGACCAAGAATGCGTCCTAAGTTATCCATTGAATAAGAAAGTCCCGCTGCAGTCCCATATTGGCCGCCAGATTCTTTGGATGATAGAGAGACGACACATGTTCTTGCAAGGGCATTTCCTGCTGTAAAGATACAAAGTGCAAAGCCTGCCATGAACAAATTGCCCGTTAATGTAAATAAAAGCATGCCGATTGCTGTAACAATTTGAGCGCCAATTAACCAAGATGTTTCCGTACCATTTTTAATGCGGCGGACGACACCACCTTGTATCGCTGCATCTACAAATCCGCTAAACATAAATAAATAGCCGATTTGCAATGGTGTGATATGAATGCGATCGATTTGGAACAGCTGGAATGTTGCTTCTACACCTGCCAGCATAAACGTCACTAAGAAAGAGAACATAAATAAATAGCGCACGCGGTATTGCAGCATTTTGCCAACACCTTTTGGTACAATTGCTCGTTTTGTTACATCTTTTCGTTTTTCTGGTTCTTTTAAGACGAAAATTGCATAAATAAATAATAGCGCAATTAAAGCTGCTGATGCGATAAATGGTAATTGCAAGCTATAATCACCTAGCATGCCGCCAATTGCAGGACCGAAGATAAAACCAAGACCGATGGACATGCCCATGATTCCCATGTACTTATTCCGATCTTCCTCGCTCGACATGTCTCCGATAAAGCCTGTTACTGCTGTGTATAGTGCACCTGAGAATAAGCCACCAACTATACGCGATACGTATAGCATTGCTAAATGATCAATAAATATTGAAAAAATAATAAAGCTGAGACTGAAACCGACCAATCCCGTTAAAATAAGTTGCTTACGTCCAATTTTATCGGACAGCTTTCCCCAAAGTGGTGCAGTGAAAAAACTTGCTAATGAATAGACTGTCAGTAAACCGCCTACATGAATGTTTTGCCAGTCGTGTTGAACGATGACTTCAGGCAGGACAGGAATAATAATTCCAAAGCCTAGGTAGACGAGAAATTGCACTGACATTAAGAGTAAAATTGGTTTTATCATTTAATTTCCTGCTTTCTTACTATATTTCAGTATGTATATTCTACCTCTCTTGTTCTTGCTATTACAAGGAAACGGTTGTAAAAGCAACAATGGTTGATTTCGTCAACACTAAAGGATGATTACTGTAAAAAATATTTTCAATCAATATTTGTTGTAGTTCGCTTATGCCACAGTAGTAATCCTTCTCCATTACCCCCTTTGGTAGAGGTTTTATCTAGTTCTAAAATTCCTTATTGCATGTAAAAAATGAAGAATGACGAATAGAAGTGATTTGATGTGTAAATAATGGTGTTAAAATAACGCATATACAATATTTACATTGTAACAAAATTGAAAAATATTAAAGACGAGTTAAATGGTATGATAGAGGAAAGATAAACTTGTCTGACATCTAACACATAGAAAATTGAAACTTTTTTGGAAATAAAACGTTATATAAAATCGAGGAAAGATTGAGGTGGAATGTATGACGAAGGAAGTAGATTTGAAAAAGATTGTTTCGAATTTATCGAAGTTGGGTGTGACTGCTACTGTAACAAAGTCTCGACTTGAACTTTTAAAAGTGCTCACACCACCAACGCAAACTCCGCAAGTTCAAGCTTAACTCGTTGCAAAAAAAGAATGGGTAGTCTCCGTTTTGACAAGAGACTACCCATTCTTTTTATTTTAATCATCTTCATCGTGCGTGGTGAACATGTAAGTACGATAATGGAAACGCATACTAAAGACCAATCCAATGGCGAGAGCATTCCCCATTAAAGAACTCCCTCCGTAGCTTATGAATGGTAGTGGAATACCAGTAATCGGTAGTAGCTGTATCGTCATACCGATATTTTCAAATACGTGGAAGGTAATCATGGCAATAATACCTGCACAAACATACGTTGAAAAAGGGTCTTTCAACAATAAGGTTGTTTTTGTTAAATGATAGATTAGTAAAAAGAAAATACAGATTACGATACTTGCTCCTACAAATCCCCATTCCTCGCCGATAACAGTGAATATGAAGTCCGTATGATTTTCTGCTACGTATACTTCACGACCACGGAAGCCTTTACCGAAAATTTCACCTGACCCGATAGCGTTTAAAGATGTAATCAAATGGTAACCATCGCTAGATGAATAAGAATACGGATCTAGCCAAGAATAGATTCTGGCAAACTGATATGGTTTAAAACCAAAAGTCTTCTCTAGAAAATCTTGCATATAAAGAGCCATCCATAAGAGACCACCGCCAATAGCAGCACTACCTAAGAACGTAGGTAATATTATTTTCCAAGAAATTCCCGCTACAATAACGAGTGCTGCAGTGATTGCAAAGAAAACAAGAGCAGATCCAAGGTCTGGCTGTTTCAAAATAATACCAAGTGGTATAATCAACGTTATAGCAATTTTCCCTAATAAAATGAAGTCAGTTTTAATAGATCGTAAGGAATAAACTTCGTGATGCTTACTTATTAGTCGGGCGAGTGCTAAAATATAAAAAGTTTTCATAAATTCCGACGGTTGCATATTGCCTAGCGGTGTATGAAACCAACTTTTAGCGCCGTTGACTGGCTCCCCGATTTGACCTTTACCTTCCGGCATGAAGATAAGTAATACTAAAAGAGCAATCCCGGCTCCGTACATATACCAAGCCATTTTTTTATATTGATCGGGTTCAAAAAACATAATGACGCCGATAATAAATGCACCAATTACATACCACTGTAGTTGTTTAGGTACATAGTTAATACCATATTGTCCCGACGTTTGTGCGGATGCAATCGCTAGCAAACTAATGAAAAGAAAAGTAATAAGTATAAAAGCGAGCGTCCAATCGAAACGGTTCACGAAATTTCGTTTATTTTCCATAAAAGCCACCTAAAATAAAATAGTTTAAAAGTATGCGAATAAACGCATGTCGAACATTAACATTATAACGCAAAAAACAAATTTACGCCTGAGTATATTGTTGTGACGACATTTAGCATAAAATGTTTCAAAAAATGATGTTTAGATTTATAATATATTGAAGAATGGGGTGATGGATGTGGCTAAGAAATTAAAGTCAGCTGAAGATTTTATGTATCATATATATGTTCATATGAACGATGTCGATAAATTTGTCATTTTTAGCGGGCTTAAGCTCTCGCAATTCGTGGCTGCTTTAGATCCACTGCATCACTTACTGTTACTGAAGCATTCTTATGAAGATGGCTCATTTAATATGCATACACAGTTTGATTATGTACCAGATGAGGAAGTTCCTCGTTTTGTTAAAAAAGCTACAGAGTCTAAAGAATTGTGTTGGGTAGATTTTATGGATGAAAAGAGGCTAGATCAGCTGACAGCAATGGAGCAGGGAGAACTGCTTTACATTAGCCATAAAAAAGAACCGATTACTTCGCCGTTTTTTAATAAATTGCAAAATCGGTTTGTTTATTGTTCTTCGGATGTAGAGAAAATGACGAAAATTTATTTTCGCCATTTGAGTGATTCGGATTTATTAGTCGCCAATGTGTTTAATTCTTTAATACGTGAGAAAGAACGTAGCACGGGTTTTTGGCGTCGGAAAGTAAAATCGAGTATTCCTTCTCTTACACCGGAATTTTTGCGTGCTTATCGTTCCTTTGCTAAGGATGGGGCATTATTGTCACTGTACCGCATTGAGAAGCCGAAAGCAGCATATGGTATTGAAATTCGTAACCTATCAGATTACTCCTTCCCGGATGAGGTTTGGGATGATTTAAATACAATTTTGAAAAACGAACACGATGAATTGATTCATATTATTTAGCGCTATTTAGCTTGCTTTACGCTCGCTAAATAGGAAAGGAACCAAAGCAAGGGGTATTCAGTCATTTTACTTTGGTGATTCACTTTTGAATGAATAAAGTACTCAAATCTCACCGTCAACATAACGGTGAGATTTTTATGTCATTTGTCAAGACGTTTCGTGATAAACTAATAATACTCAAGAAGTATGTGGAGGGCACAAAAATGAAAAAAAGAATCGGTTTATTATACGGCGGAAAGTCAGCGGAGCATGAGGTTTCATTGTCGACGGCATGTGCAGTCACAGGAGCTTTAGATTTCGAGGAGTATGAGATATATCCGATTTACATTACACCTGATGGCGAATGGCGACGCGGAGAGCGTTTAGAAAAACCTGCAAGTTCGATTGAAGAATTGCAATTTGGTAATGATGCCATTGTTTTAGAAAATAATATTACGGCGTTTTTAATGGATGACAACGGGACAGCTGTAAAATTTGATGTTATTTTCCCTTTACTGCATGGGACAAATGGAGAAGATGGCACTGTACAAGGACTTCTTGAAGTGTTAAATCTCCCGTATGTCGGCAATGGTGTTTTGGCGTCATCAGCAGGTATGGATAAAGTAATCATGAAGCAATTGTTTGAAATTGCGGGGTTACCACAAGTGCCATATACGTACTTCATTCGCAGTGAGTGGACGAACGAGCAAGAAGCCATTTTAACACGTTGTGAAGAAAAATTATCTTGGCCAATGTTTGTGAAACCTGCAAATTTAGGTTCAAGTGTTGGTATTAGTAAGGCTTCAAATCGTCAAGAGCTTATTAAGGCAATCGAAGTGGCATTGCAATTCGACCGTAAAATTGTAGTTGAGCAAGGGATTGTAGCACGTGAAATTGAATTAGCTGTACTAGGCAATGATTTCCCAGAAGTCTCTGTACCAGGTGAAATTAAACCTATGACGGAATTTTATGATTATGATTCGAAATACAAGGATGGTTCTACAGCGCTTATTATTCCTGCAGAACTTTCTACTGAAGTGGTCACAAGCTTAAAGGAACATGCAAAAAGTGCATTTAAAATTTTAGATGGAAGCGGTTTAGTACGTGCAGACTTCTTTGTCACAGCTAACGATGAGATTTATATTAACGAAGTCAATACAATGCCAGGATTTACGCCTGTCAGTATGTATCCGCTTCTTTGGCAACATACAAATGTTAGCTATCCAGAGCTTATTAATCGTCTGATTGCGCTTGCACTTGAGCGTTATGAGGAAAAACAACAGCTTCACTATAAAAAAGACTGAGTGGGATTATTGTGAAAAAGACATTAAAGCAATTAGCAGCATGGTTGAATGAAGAAGTGCTAGCTTTCGGAGATACGATTGTCTCTGGTATATCAATTGATACGAGAACAATCCGTCAAGGGGATTTATTTGTGCCATTCCGCGGTGAACAGGCAAACGGTCATAAATTTGTTTTGCAAGCCTTTGAAAAAGGTGCAGGTGCTTCGCTTTGGCAAAAAGATGAACCGAATCCACCAAAGGATGTTCCATTATTGTTTGTGGATGACCCAGAGCTAGCATTACAGCAAATGGCTCGCGCTTATCGTGCAGAGCATAAGGCAACCTTTATTGGTATTACAGGGTCGAATGGTAAAACGTCGACAAAGGATATTTTAGCAGGTACACTAGCACCGTTTTTTAAAGTCCAAAAAACGATTGGTAATTTTAATAACCAATTGGGCTTACCGATTACAATGTTACAGCTCGATGAGGATACGGAAGTGGCTGTACTTGAAATGGGTATGAGCGGCTTTGGAGAAATTGAATTTTTAACAAAGCTAGCTCGTCCTCATATCACGGTTATTACCAATATTGGCGAGGCGCATATGCAAGATTTAGGCTCTCGTGCAGGGATTGCCAAAGCAAAGTTTGAAATTATTCAAGGGATGCAACAGAACGGTGTACTTTATTATGACGGTGATGAACCTTTATTACAGGAACTTGTTGCGCAAGAGCAAAATTTAAATGCACAGGCATTTGGTTTAGAATCAGGTAATTTGCTATATGCTGATCATATTGAAGCAACTGCAGGCGGAAGTAGCTTTGCAACGCATGGAGCGATTGAAGGTGATTTCTTTATTTCGGTTCTTGGTAAGCATCAGGTGAAAAACACTTTGATTGCTATGCTTATCGCGCAAAAGCTAGGGTTAAATGATGAACAAATTCGCGAATCATTAAAAGGTGTCACATTGACGGATATGCGTATGCAACAAGTACAAGGAAATCAAGGTGCATTATTTATTAACGATGCTTATAATGCTGCACCTACATCTGTAAAGGCTGCCATCCAGTTTATTGCAACAACTAATATTCGCCCCGAAAAATGGCTTGTTTTAGGTGATATGCTTGAACTTGGCGCTAATGAACGTAGCTTCCATGAAGACTTATCAGTGGCTATTAACGAAGATGAAATTGACTACGTATGCTTGTATGGCCCGCGTATGGCCTTCTTATATGAAGTGTTAAAAGAGCGTTTTGACGCAGATCGCTTGCTATATGTAAAAGAAGATTTTGCGCCTATTATTTCAAAGCTTCAACAAGCAACAGAAAAGTCCATCGTATTATTAAAAGGCTCAAGAGGTATGAAACTAGAAACGATTTTACAAACATTTACTTCATAATTTACGATTAGATGTAAAATATACTGTTACTTATTTAAGGTAAAAATTCGCTTTTGCTTCCACAGAAAAGATAGCGGATTTTTACCTTTTATTGAAAGAGCAATACGATGTTGCTCGTAAAAACTGCCGCTGTTAGAGGTGAGGATAATGGCAATAGGTGTATTATGTATTCATGGATTTTCAGGAGGCCCTTATGAAATAGAGCCATTTACAAGCTATTTATGTGCTAATACAGATTGGTTAGTTGAGGCACCTACCTTATCGGGGCATGGGGAAGAACTGAATATGAAAGGATTTACAGCGCAGCATTGGTTAATGGATGCGGAGCTTGCTTTACGAGCGTTAGCCAAAAAAGTCGATGACATCATTATAGTGGGCTTTTCAATGGGTGGAATTATTGCGCTCTATTTAGCAAAACGTTATAAAGTAAAGAAGTTAGTACTGCTTAGTGCAGCCGCAAAGTATGTAAGTCCTAAGCAACTCGTAAAAGATTTTAAAATGCTTGCGACAGATGCCTATCATCGCAACCTTGCGAACAATGAACTCTTTGTGAGATATCGTCATAAGTTTAGTGATGTACCTTTATCAGCGACAGTTGAATTTATGAAGCTTGTTCAAAAGGTGGAGCCGTATTATCAAGATATTAAAATTCCCGTATATATTATTCAAGGCAAATTGGACGGAATTGTCCCGTATCATACCGCGCAGTTTTTGTATGATCAGTTAGCATCAACAAATAAAAAGTTGTATTTTTCCAACAATGGAAAACATCATATTTGTCATTGTGAAGATCATCTTGATTGGTTTACAGAGGTTTTAGCGTTTTTAAAAGAGCGTTAAAGTAGTCAGATTATTACGACTCATGCGTTATCGTTGCATACGGTTGATGTCCATGTTAGACTAGTGTAAGCAATGGATACATTTTGTGCGAAGACTCTTCATGATTTGGTTGAAGAGTACTTTTTTTTGAACATAACGGTTTTATTCTAAGTGAATAATTACACAGAATCAAACCGCTCGGTAAAGACCGGGCTTTCCTTTTCATATAAGAGAGCTCTACTGGAAACCTTTGTAGAGAGAATTTTTAAGTAACGGAAACGTTCCACAACACAGGCTCGAATTTGCCGACAACTTCATCTGAAAATGTAACCATTTGTCAACTTAAAAGCAAAAAAAGGAGATTGAGAAGTTTGACAAATTTTTCAGAATTAAATATTAGCGAATCTACACTACGTTCAGTAAAACGTATGGGGTTCGAAGAAGCAACACCAATCCAAGAGGGTACTATTCGTTTTGCCATTGAAGGTCGCGATGTATTAGGTCAAGCGCAAACTGGTACTGGTAAAACTGCCGCTTTTGGTATTCCACTTATCGAGAAAATCGATCCTAAAAACCCTAATATCCAAGCATTAGTAATTGCTCCAACTCGTGAATTAGCGATTCAAGTTTCAGAAGAACTATATAAAATCGGTTACGACAAACGTGTGAAATTATTATCAGTATACGGAGGTCAAGAGATCGGCCGTCAAATTCGTGCACTAAAAAATAAACCACAAATTATTGTTGGTACACCAGGTCGTATTTTAGATCATATTAATCGTCGTACTTTAAAACTAGAAGATGTTCAAACACTTGTATTGGACGAAGCTGATGAAATGTTAAACATGGGCTTCATCGAAGACATTAATTCAATTTTAGAAAACGTACCAGCTGAGCGCCAAACATTATTATTCTCAGCAACAATGCCACCAGCAATCCGTAAAATTGCTGAGACATTTATGCGCGACCCTGAAATCGTAAAAATTAAAGCAAAAGAATTAACAGTAGATAACATTGATCAATACTTTGTGAAAGCTGCTGAGCGTGAAAAATTCGATGTTTTATCTCGTTTATTAAACGTGCACCAACCTGAATTAGCAATTATCTTTGGTCGTACAAAACGTCGTGTGGATGAGTTAGCGCAAGCTTTATCAATCCGCGGATATCTTGCTGAAGGTATTCACGGTGATTTAAGCCAAGCAAAACGTATCTCAGTGTTACGTCAATTTAAAGAAAATAAAATTGATATCCTAGTGGCAACAGATGTAGCAGCCCGCGGTCTTGATATTTCAGGCGTTACACATGTATATAACTTCGATATCCCTCAAGATCCTGAATCTTATGTTCACCGAATTGGTCGTACTGGCCGTGCCGGAAAATCAGGTCTTGCTGTAACGTTTGTAACACCTCGTGAAATGGGTTATTTACGTATCGTTGAAGAAACAACGAAAAAACGTATGACTCCACTTCGTCCACCAACAAATGACGAAGCACTAGTAGGTCAACAACGTTTAGCGATTGAGACACTTGAAGGTCTTATTGCGAATAATAACTTAGGTGATTACCGTACACTGGCTACAGAAGTACTTGAAAACCACGATGCAATTGATGTTGTAGCGGCTGCATTACGCTCATTAACAAAAGAGCCAGATGATACGCCTGTTACAATTACTGAAGAACGTCCATTACCAATGCGCCGTGAGCGTTCTGGTGGCGGTGGCGGTCGCGGTGGCGATCGTAACGGTCGTAACAGAAACGGTGGCGGTCGCAGCTATGGTGGTAACCGTCGTGAAGGTGGCGGAGATCGTCGCAACAGTGGAGGCCGTCGTGAAGGTGGTCGCCGTGAAGGTGGCGCTCGCCGTGAAGGTGGACAAGGTCGTTCACGTGCACCACGTCGTCATGAAGACTAATTAAAAAATGTAAACCTTACAGTCAATTTGGCTGTAAGGTTTTTCTTTTTATTGTGAAACAAATTCGTGTTAGTGTACGTATACATAGGTAATTAATAAAGGAGGAACGACATGAGAACTGAACCAGCACATCAAATTTCCCGCAAAGGGTTAACCGTATGGCGATTATATGGCGTGTTACAGACAGTGCTATTACTCGTTATAGCAGCATTTGTTAGTTACGGTACTTTTTATTTTAATTGGCCATCATTTATTTACTTTATTGCCGTTGCAGTTGTCATACTTAGTGCTTTTTTATTGGCGTATTTATTTCCAAAAATTCGTTGGGAACGTTGGCGTTATGAAGTGCGTGAGCATGAAATCGAAGTCCAACATGGTTTATTTGTTGTAAAACGTACACTCATACCGATGGTGCGTGTGCAACATGTTGATACGACACAAGGTCCTATTTTAAAACGATATAGCTTAGGCAATATTTCAATTTCTACAGCTGCTACAGTACATACAATTCCTGCGTTGGTCATGGATGAGGCAGATGGACTTCGGGCACGTATATCAGAATTAGCAAGGGTGGCGGAAGACGATGTCTAATGATGTGTATCGTTTACACCCCGTTGCGGCTATTATTTCTAGTGTCAAAGCGCTGAAAAGTATGATACTCCCTGTTGCCATTATAGTGATTACGAACGGTTTTAACTTTTCGTTCAACTACCGCAGTGAATATTTTTTTGAAACAGTTTTATTGTTTGGTGTGTGGGGGGTAGCAGCAATCCTTGCGCTTGTAGGGGGGCTCATTAAATGGCGCACCTTTGTTTATTGGTTTGAGGAAGGCGAATTGCGTGTGACGTACGGATTATTCGTTAAAAAGAAGCGCTATATACCTTTTGAACGCATTCAAAGTTTAAATTATCATGAAGGTATTTTCCATCGTATTTTTGGTTTAGTAAAGGTCCAAGTGGAGACAGCTGGCAATAAAGGCGGCAAGCCAGAGGTAGAATTAACAGCTATTAGAAAAGTTGCAGCAGATGTTATTGAACAGGAAATGCGCCGTGCAAAAACACAAATGGCTCAACCATCTGCACTGGAGCAATCACCTGAGCAAATAGAGGATGTAAGTATTCCAGTTATTTATCATATGTCGATGCGGGACTTACTTGTGTTAGCTACGACTTCTGGTGGGATCGGGGTCGTGTTGTCAGGGCTGGCAGCAGTAGTCTCCCAATTTTCAGATATTATTCCGTATGAAGAGGTCTTTCATGAACTAGCGGATTTTGCGAAAGTCGGGGCATTTTTAGTTGCCTTAACAGTTATGTTTGTACTGATCGTAGCATGGTTCATATCGGTTATCATCACGCTTGTAAATTACTACGATTATACTGTTCGAATTGAAGATGAAAAGCTGATGATTACAAAAGGTTTACTGGAAAAGAAAAGAATTACATTGCCTTTAAATCGCATTCAGGCAATCCGTATTGTGGAAAATCCGCTACGCCAACTATTTGGTTTTGCCACTGTTATAGTAGAAAGTGCAGGTGGAAACGGTGAAAAAGCTGGAGATAAGAAAATTGCATTGTTTCCACTAATTAAAAAGCGGGATTGTGTAGAAACGCTTGTACAACTCTTCCCTGAAATGAATTGGCATCCTACTATGACAAGAGCTCCAAAACGAGCGCGTCCTTTTTTCTATCGCATTGATTTTTTGTGGCTAGTCCCGATAATGGGGGCATGTAGTTATTTCTTCTATCCTTATGGGTTGTTGTCATTAGTACTCATTCCACTCACTCTATTACTGGGCATTTGGCAACATAGAACGGCTGGCTACATGATTGACGGCAAGCAGCTTACGATGCAATATCGAATATTTAGCCGCATTACATTGTTTATGGAGAAGAAACGTATACAATCGATGGAAAGTAGTCAAACGTATTTCCAAAAACGAAAGCAAGTAATGTCCATTAAAGCAACAGTTATGTCGGGCATGTCCGGTATGACAGGTCATGTACCAAGCGTAGAACAGCAAGATGCTGAAGCTATATTATCCTGGTTTGAGCATTAAATAGAGAATTGTAGGCTAATCTTTGCAAATGTAGAGATTAGCTTTTTTAAGGGGAATTGAACAAGGATGGAAAAAATTGAAATAGCGCAAGAGGCGAATGATGTACTATCATTTATCGATAGTGGGCAGTGAGGTAATATGAAAAAAGAGGAACAACCCAAATCACCGTTGGGGCTCCTCTTTTTACAAGTTATTTGCCTGCCATTTTTTGCTTGCGCCAGCTTAAAATTCTTGCAGGGTGTAAGTAAATAAGTCCAAGAATGAATCCGGTTGCTAAGCCACCTAAATGGGCATAAACATTTACATTAGATTGCAAGAAAGTCATGATGACACTGATAACGATAATCGGCAATATTAGCTTTCGAAGCATAGGCATCGTGCGGCGTGTATAGTAGACAAGTGCACCGAACGCACCGAAAATCCCAAAAATTGCGCCACTTGCGCCAAGACTTGCATAGCCGCCTTCATTAAGCATAAAGGTTGCCATGTTACCTACGATACCCGATAATAAATAAATCGTAATGAATCGTGCTTTACCTGCAATTTTCTCAAGCTCGGGCCCAAATAAAAATAGGGAAAACATATTAAAGAGCACATGCATAAAGTTCGCATGTAAAAACATTGCTGAGAAAACCCGCCACCATTCACCGCTTTGTACGAGAAAGTTGACTTGAATCCCATAATCCCATAATAGCCCGCCTACAACGGGAACAAGTGTTAATACATAAAGTATAAGATTAACGGCTATTAATGTTGACACAACAGGGTAATAACTTGTATATTGCTTAAAATTTTCTGTTCTACTAAACATAGCTCCACCTCAATTTACAATTATTATACATGGCTTTTTGGAAATAAGAAAAGGAGAAGTTCATATGATTAAAGGAATTGGTCTCGACATAGTGGAAACCGAGCGTATTATCAAAGCGATGACACGTACCGAGAAATTTAAAGACCGCATTTTATCAGCGCAAGAACGTACACTATTTGCGGCGCATACAGAATCTCGCAAAGTAGAATTTTTAGCGGGGCGCTTTGCTGCTAAAGAGGCTTTTTCTAAAGCGTTAGGTACAGGGATTGGTAAAGATTGTGCGCTACAAGATATCGAAATATTAAGAGGAGCTGCTGGTAACCCTGTTTTATATTTTAAAGGGGAGCTTGTCAATGGATTCGTTAGTATCACACATACGAAGCAATATGCAGCCGCACAAGTAATATTACTGTTGTAATAAAATATATTACCTTTTCTTCAAATGACATAACTGACTACTAAGGTTCATATATTGTCGTAGTGGATTTGAAAGAAGAAAGGGTGAAAGCGTGGGCAACCGTTTAGTTACTTGGCTCGTCTTAATTTGTGCGATATTACTTCTGTCGGCGTGTGGTACAGCCTCACAGGAAAAGGTGTTAAAGAAAGTTAGTGGTAAGTGGTCAGAGACAAATGGTTATGAGTTAGACGCGAAGATGGAGATTAAATCTGGGGGAGAACCTAGAACGTATGATGTAACAGTTTGGCATACTAAACCTGATTTCTATCGAGTGGAAGTAGTAGAAAGTGGCAAAGATGTTTCACAGATGATTGTGCGGAATGCAGATGGTGTTTTTGTTGTGACACCAACATTAAACAAAATGTATAAGTTCCAAAGTGATTGGCCAAAGAAAAATAGTCAGGCATATTTAATTGGAGCGCTAGCAGAAGATTTAGCTGAAGATAAAAATTTAGTCATGAAAGAAGAGGACAAAGCATATATATTTGAAGCGGCTACTAGAAATAGCTATAAAAATAGTATGCCTCACCAAGTCATTACGGTGGATAAGAAAACGATGCTTCCTACTTCTGTAGTAATTATGAATGATGTGAAAGAAGAACAAATTCGTATTACATTTAACAATATTAAGTTAGGTGTACAACATGCTGCAAAAGAGTATGCTGTGGAGCAGTTTACTGAATCAGATGATTCAAAAGGCGAACAAGCTGCACCTACAAATAAAGATGGCAAAGATGCAACAGATGAAAAAGGTGCTAAAGGTGAAGCAGATGCAAATGGTGAAAAAGAAGCAGTCGGTGCAGAAGTTGAATATGAAGAATTCCAAACGCATTATCCAGTTGTAAATTTTGAAAACACGAAAATGATAGGTGAAAAAGCTATCCGTGAGGGTGGTATGGATCGCGTTATTTTAACGTTTGAAGGTGATAAAGCGTTCACGGTTATGCAACAACCAGTAATGAAAGAGACGGCCATGTTACCAGTTACTTCACCTGGTGATCCTGTTGACTTAGGCTTTACTATCGGAGCTATTACCGATACATCTATTAGCTGGGAAAAAGATGGTGTTGCATTCTTTGTTGCTTCTAGTAAGTTGACGCGAGAAGAAATGATGGAAGTTGCTACTTCCATGACGATAAGTAGTATGAAGTAATTTTTGAGCTACAGCTTTCTATTATATAGGAGGCTGTAGCTTATTAGGCACAAAACGGTTATTGATCAGAGAAGATGGCAACGCTGTTCTTATAGAAATGTGCTATAGAAGAGTGTTTCAAATTTTGTAAGAGAAACGACTATTTATGTAACAGCAAAAAAAAGGAAGATGACCACATGTCGTCGAATTTAAGTAACGAAACGAACTCTAAATCCACGTATGAGAAGATTGAAGTATACTATTAGTTATGGACAAGTATTAAGACGTTCCCATTGTCAGTGGAAGATGGAATTTGCATATGAATTCAGTTATTGTTTAAATCATAGCTAAATCATGTTAAGGTTCCGGCGGGTGTCGCATGCCTTTCAAGTAAGGTCGAAGAAATTTTGGCGCTATTTTTTTATGTATATGGTATTTTTTGCAATACATAATGGTTTAATAAATAAAAAAGAGGGTATTCTAATGGAGACACAGCAGCATTTTAGACCAACTAAAGCAATTGTAGATTTACAAGCAATCCAACAAAATATAAAAAATTTGAAAGATCTACTTCAACCAAATGTACAAATTATTGCAGTCGTGAAAGCGAATGCCTATGGACATGGTGATATAGCAGTTGCTCAAGCAGCTTTGGAAGCGGGTGCTACGATGCTTGCAGTGGCAACACCGGACGAAGCATTACATATTCGAGCGCATTTCGAGGAACCAGACATACTAATATTAGGGGCATCACCAGTATCATTTGCTCCATATGCAGCCCAACAACGTATTACACTAACAGTATTTTCGAGTGAATGGATACAGCAGGCAGCGGCAATTATTGCTGGTGAAACAAACCCTTTACAACTACATATAAAGGTAGATAGCGGGATGGGCCGAATTGGTATACGTACAGAGCAAGAATTATTAGAGCTATACCAGACAATCCATTCAACTGACAATGTAGAATTGGATGGTATTTTTACTCATTTTGCAACAGCTGATGAGGAAGAAACAGCCTATTTCGATAGCCAGGTACAGTTATTTGAAAAGCTCATTTCTCTATTGCCTGAAAAACCTAGACTAGTACACGCATCCAATACAGCAACTGCCTTAGTGAAGAATCATCGTCTACACTATGACGCAGTACGCTATGGTATTTCAATGTATGGGTTAGCGCCATCATCCTATGTGGAAGCAATTTTACCGTTTGCATTGAAACCAGCCTTTGCACTTGAGAGCGAGCTTGTTCATGTTAAGCAGTTAAAAGCAGGACAGTCGGTTGGGTACGGGGCAACATTTGTTGCGCAGTCGGATATGTGGGTCGGTACCATTCCTGTAGGCTATGCAGATGGAGTTATTCGCAAGTTAGCTGGACAAGAAGTACTGATCGATGGACAAAGAATGCCGATTATTGGACGAATTTGCATGGACCAATGTATGGTTGCCCTACCAAAAGCATATGCTATAGGTAAGAAAGTGACGCTTATTGGTAGACAAGGGCAAGAAGTGATTTCAATGGATGAATGGGCAACGAAGCTTGAAACAATTAATTATGAAGTACCATGTATTATTACAGCAAGAGTTCCTCGAGTTTATATTTAACCAGGTTTAAGCAGAAGTCCTTGAGCAAGCGGAGACGATTTACTTGGAGCTTGTCGAGCAGGCTTTAAAAAATCTAAACGCACTGGTACAAACATGATTTTTCTAACAGTATTTAATACAATGTATTTTCGAAAACGCTTTGACAGATGAAGTTAATGAATATTTGTCGAAATTGTTACTTAAATGTGTATGCACATTTCTTCAACGATTATGTAGCGTGAAGCGGAAATAAGCACTCAACACCGCTGTCTATATGACATTGGGTAACAGTAAGTTCCTTTGATAACCAACAAATTTTTACAACTTGTCCTTCAAATTGTCAGATATTTTGTCATTTCATGTCTTTTCAACAATATCTTTCAATGGTAGAATGAGTAGTAATGAAAAAGTGTATGGTTCCGTTGGAGGTGCTTGCTGTGTACGAGAAAAAGTTAAGAGAAGCTACAATTGCTGTTCAAGATAGACTGTTTCTACAAACAAAGGAAGTAATTGAAGGTGAATCTTTTGTGCGTCTTTTGTCGCGCAAAAATTTAATGCAGGAGCAACCAAATCAAATACGGGAAGCTATGATGAAAGGATATGTTGAGATGTCTCATATTAATCTGATGATTGCGAGTGAATGCTTGCACGCGGAATATGAAGCACAACATACAGTGGAGCGTCTCGTTAGCGGGGGATGACACTTTGAATGTAAAACGTGGTGACGTTTTTTTTGCAGATTTATCGCCGGTAGTAGGGTCCGAACAAGGTGGTACTCGGCCGGTATTGATTATTCAAAATGATATTGGAAATCGATTTAGTCCAACTGTCATCATCGCAGCAATTACTGCACAGATTCAAAAGGCAAAGTTACCGACGCATGTTGAAATAAATGCTGAAAAGTATGGTTTTGAACGTGACTCGGTCATTTTGCTTGAGCAAGTGCGTACAATCGATAAGTCAAGATTGACGGATCGTATTACGCAGCTTGATCATGCAGTTATGGAAAAAGTAGATGGCGCATTGATGATTAGTTTAGGGCTTGTTAAATTTTGATATACATATATGTATAGAACATCAGGGAGTAGTTATCCTGATGTTTTTTTAATTCGCCATTTTAAAAATAGTATTAATAGATGAAAGAAAAGGAGTAGTTATCATTCCATTGTTATGTTTGTAGAAAATTGTCGACGGATTTATATGAGTACAAGAAAAAAATTAAGATATGATAAAAAAAATAAAACTTGATGTTTAACGTTTGTTAGATGGGGGTAAAGAAGGGAAGTCAAAATAATATGGTGGAGGTGGGCTGTATGGACATGGTGGTAAATTTTAAAAAAGAAGAAACAAAATTATATGGCTTTATTGAAGGTGAAATTGATACGTATACAGCTTCTGGGTTACGTGAGGAACTAGAAGCAGTCAACATTATAAAAGATATGGATATTGAATTAGATTTATCAAAAGTTAATTATATGGATAGTACAGGTCTCGGTATTTTAGTAGCTTTTTATAAAAGAGCTTTACGTGAAGAGGGTAAAGTGAGAATCGTAGGTCTATCGAAACGATTACAAAGATTATTTGAAATTACTGGTTTAAGTGAACTGATGGATATAGAAACTGATAAGAAGGTGGAATTAAGTAATGAAGGAATTTGACTATATTGAAATTAGGGTTCCTGCAAAGCCGCAGTTTGTCAGTGTTATTCGCTTAACGGTTTCGGGATTAGCTAGCCGTATAGGATTTAGCTACGATGATATCGAAGATTTGAAAATTGCAGTAAGTGAAGCGGTGACAAATGTTGTGCATCATGCTTATAAAGATGCTGAAGAAGGCGAAATTGTAATAGGGTGTGCCCTTTATGATAATAAGTTGGAAATGATGATTGCAGATTATGGGAATAGTTTTAATTTTGAAGAGGTTAAAACGAAAATTGGGCCTTATCATCCTGAAGATAGTATAGCGGGGCTAAGAGAGGGCGGTTTGGGACTTTATTTAATGGAAACTTTGATGGATGAGGTGATGATTAATAACGATGGTGGCGTAACTGTCTTTATGACAAAGTATGTCGCTAGGGAGCAGGTGGAAAAAAATGTCGAAAGAATCACTACATAAATCATCTTCAAAGGAAGATGTATTAAAGTGGATAGCGCTGTACCAAGCAACAGAGGATGAGGAAGCACAAACCAATTTGGTGATTCATTATCGCAATTTAGTAGAGTCCATCGCTCGCAAATATTCATATGGTAAATCTTATTATGATGATATTGTGCAAGTAGGGATGCTCGGTTTACTAGGGGCAATAAGACGTTTTGATGCCGATTTCGGGCGTAGCTTTGAGGCTTTTGCTGTACCGACAATTGTTGGAGAGATTAAGCGATTTTTACGAGATAAAACATGGGACGTTCATGTGCCAAGACGAATTAAAGAGATAGGACCGCGTATTAAAACAACTGTAGAGTCGTTAACAATCGAGTTTCAACGGTCCCCTTCCATTCAAGAAATTGCGGAACGTTTAGAAGTTCCTGAAGAAGAAGTGTTAGAGGCAATGGAGATGAGCCGCAGTTACCAAGCACTGTCAATGGATCATTCCATAGAGTCTGATAGTGACGGAAGTACGGTCACGCTATCTGATATTATGGGGAAAGAAGATATCGGTTATGAAATGACCAATAGAAGGATGATTGTTGCGGATGCGATGGAAGTTTTAAATGAACGAGAAAAGCAAGTAATTCAGCTAACGTATTTAGAGCAACTGAGTCAAAAAGAAGCTGGAGAACAATTGGGTATTTCTCAAATGCATGTCTCGAGAATACAAAGGAAAGCAATTAAGAAATTACAAGAAGTCATTCTTGCAAGTGGTAGTGTGCCGCTGTGATGTTTATATGAAGGCGTTTATTACTAGTGGATTTCCCCATCCAATAGCAATAAACGCCTTATATTTTTGTCTACTTTTACCAGAGTATGGACAATCTTTGGTTTTTTACTGAAGTGTAATGGTAAAATGAAAAGAAAAAAGGTAGTGATAAAGTGGAACAAAAACAAATGTACCAGCTTATTGCGAAGGATGTAGCAATTAAAGCGAATCAAGCAGAGGCTGTGATAAAACTATTGGATGAAGGTAATACGGTCCCGTTTATTGCTCGCTATCGTAAAGAAGCGACAGGCTCGCTCGACGAAGTACAAATAAAAGCTGTAGAAGATCGTTATCATTACATACAGCAACTTGAACAACGTAAAGAGGAAGTTCTCCGTTTAATTCAAGAACAAGATAAATTAACGCCTGAACTTGAAAATGCAATTCAAGTAGCAACAGTTTTACAACGTGTTGAAGATTTGTATCGTCCATATAAGCAAAAGAGACGTACGAAGGCGACAATTGCAAAAGAAAAAGGGCTAGAACCATTAGCTAATCTTCTTATGGAGTATCGTAATGAAGCGTTAGTCCACTTAGCTCAAGACTTTGTAGATACAGAAAATGTTGTAACAGTGGAAGATGCATTGGCTGGAGCGCGAGATATTTTAGCAGAGCGCTTTGCAGATGATGCGGGAATACGACAAAAAATCCGTGCTTTTTCTTGGAAAGAGGGCGTACTGACTACTGCATTAAAAAATGCAGAGTTAGATGAAAAAAAAGTTTTTGAAATGTATTACGAATATGAAGAACCTGTTAACCGTATTGTTCCTCATCGCATTTTAGCGGTAAATCGTGGGGAGAAGGAGGATGTTTTAAAGGTAGCGATACAAGTGCCGATAGAGCGCGTCCTTATGATTATGTGGAAAGAATGGATACCGGCTACAGGTTCATCACCGGCTATTGCCGAGGTAAAGCTTGCAATAGAAGACTCCTACAAACGATTGATTCAACCATCTATCGAAAGAGAGTTACGCAATGAATTAACAGAAAAAGCTGAGGCGCAAGCTATTCATATTTTCTCTGAAAATCTCCGTAATTTATTATTACAGCCTCCGTTAAAAGGCAAATATGTATTGGGAGTCGACCCTGCTTATCGGACAGGCTGTAAATTGGCTGTTGTGGATGAGACGGGGAAAATGTTAGAAGTGACAGCGATTTATCCGCATCCACCAAAGCCAGATGTAGCAAAATCAAAAGCTGTCGTGAAAGAAATTTTAGCAAAATATCCTATTAAGATTATTGCTATTGGTAATGGTACAGCTTCACGCGAAACAGAGCAGTTTATTGCGGATATATTAAATGAAGTGAAGACAGATGTAGCCTATGTGATTGTCAATGAAGCGGGTGCTTCAGTTTATTCTGCGTCGGACATTGCACGTGCTGAATTTCCAGATTTACAAGTAGAGCAACGTAGCGCTGTATCGATTGCACGACGTTTGCAAGATCCGTTGTCTGAATTAGTGAAAATTGAGCCAAAGGCAGTAGGTGTTGGCCAATACCAGCATGACGTTTCGCAAAAGAAATTATCAGAGTCGCTTTCATTTATAGTAGAAACAGCGGTCAATCAAGTAGGAGTCGATGTAAACACAGCATCAGCTTCATTAATGCAATATGTTTCTGGGCTATCGAAAACTGTTGCTGAAAATATTGTAAAAGTACGAGAAGAGAATGGGCAATTTACAACGCGTGCGCAGCTTAAAAAAATTCCACGACTTGGTGCAAAAACGTACGAACAAGCAATAGGGTTTTTACGTGTACCGGAAGCGAAGAATCCATTCGATGCGACAGGTATTCACCCAGAAAGCTACGATATTGCAGAACAAATCTTAGAAGCGGCCCATATCAATAAAAAAGATTTAGGAACACAAAAGGCAGAGGAAGCCATTGCTGCCCTTAATGTTCAAGAATTAAGTAATACATTAGGAATTGGCGTTGTGACAATTCAGGATATTGTTGATACCTTGATGAAGCCAAGTCGCGATCCGCGCGATGCTTTTCCACAGCCACTACTGAAAACAGATGTTTTAAAAATGGAAGACTTACAGGTAGGTATGGAATTGCAAGGTACCGTCCGTAATGTAGTCGATTTTGGTGCATTTGTTGATATTGGTGTAAAACAAGATGGCCTTGTGCATATATCGAAGTTGCAAAAAAAGCGTATCAAGCATCCATTAGAAGTTGTGGCGCTAGGTGATATTGTCACAGTGTGGGTGGAACAGATAGATGTCAATAAAGGACGTATTTCATTAACAATGCTAACTCCAGAAAAACAAACCGTTGAAAAGTAATAATTTTTTGCCACACTGTCTATACTGCACAGTGTGGTATTCTTATTGTTAGAGGTGAGGAACATGAACAATGAGGAACTACAACAGCTAGTCAGTCGAATTTCACTAGAAAGTTTCAATAAACCGTTTATGCATCGAGCATACTTTAATCCAAGACTTCGTACAACAGGCGGCCGCTATCTTTTGCAATCTCATCATATTGAAATCAATCCAAAAGCATTAGAAATGTACGGTGTAAAAGAAGTAGAGGGGATCATACTTCATGAGTTATGTCATTATCATTTGCACATTGAAGGAAAGGGCTATCAGCATCGTGACAAGGATTTTCGTGACTTATTAAAAAAAGTGAACGCACCTCGATTTTGTTCAGCTTTACAAAAACCTACTTCTCGGAGCAAAAAGCAGCGCCCTCATTATACGTATACTTGTATTAAATGCAGCCAAATATATGTTAGAAAAATTAGATTAAATGTACAGAAATACTGTTGTGGCAAGTGTTCAGGGCCATTGAAATTAGTTGAACAAAAAAACTTTTAAAAAAAGGTTGACGTTTATAGCGGTAATCCCTATAATAGTAAAAGTCGACAAGATGAGACGACAAAACAATATGATTATTCCGAAGTAGCTCAGTTGGTAGTAGCACCTGACTGTTAATCAGGTTGTCGCAGGTTCGAGTCCTGCCTTCGGAGCCATGGCCCCTTGGTCAAGCGGTTAAGACACCGCCCTTTCACGGCGGTAACACGGGTTCGAATCCCGTAGGGGTCATTTTTAATAAATATAAATAATTGTAACATTGGTCCCGTGGTGTAGCGGTTAACATGCCTGCCTGTCACGCAGGAGATCGCCGGTTCGATCCCGGTCGGGACCGCCACTTATTGGGGTATAGCCAAGCGGTAAGGCAACGGATTTTGATTCCGTCATGCCTAGGTTCGAATCCTAGTACCCCAGCCATTCATTTCTTAATAAGAGCCATTAGCTCAGTTGGTAGAGCATCTGACTTTTAATCAGAGGGTCGAAGGTTCGAGTCCTTCATGGCTCATCTTTTTTAAGAAAAAGGTTGATATTTCACATTATCATTGTATAATAAGAAAGTTCCTATTTTTTTGAATGCGGTCGTGGCGGAATGGCAGACGCGCTAGGTTGAGGGCCTAGTGGGGCAACCCCGTGGAGGTTCAAGTCCTCTCGGCCGCACCAAGTCAAGTCAGTTCAGTTATTTAGTAAATGCGCCCGTAGCTCAATTGGATAGAGCGTCTGACTACGGATCAGAAGGTTGTGGGTTCGACTCCTGCCGGGCGCGCCATATTATATTTTAATATTTGCGGGTGTAGTTTAATGGTAAAACCTCAGCCTTCCAAGCTGATGTCGTGAGTTCGATTCTCATCACCCGCTCCAAAAAAACATTTTAAAAAAACGTTGACATCAACATAGTGAAGTGGTATGATATAAAAGTTGTCGCTTCACAAAGAAGAAAAAACTTCAAAAAAAGTTGTTGACAACAAAAATTAAAAATGTTATGATATAAAAGTTGCTAAAAACAGCAACGAAATGAACCTTGAAAACTGAACAAGCAAAACGTAATCAATATAGTTTCTGAGCTAACTTCGGTTAGTGAATGAAACAAAAATTTTGGACATCAAAATTGATGCCAGCAAAACAATTTGAGCTAATCAAATTTCTTTTATGGAGAGTTTGATCCTGGCTCAGGACGAACGCTGGCGGCGTGCCTAATACATGCAAGTCGAGCGAACAGAGAAGGAGCTTGCTCCTTTGACGTTAGCGGCGGACGGGTGAGTAACACGTGGGCAACCTACCCTATAGTTTGGGATAACTCCGGGAAACCGGGGCTAATACCGAATAATCTGTTTCACTTCATGGTGAAACACTGAAAGACGGCATCTCGCTGTCGCTATAGGATGGGCCCGCGGCGCATTAGCTAGTTGGTGAGGTAACGGCTCACCAAGGCGACGATGCGTAGCCGACCTGAGAGGGTGATCGGCCACACTGGGACTGAGACACGGCCCAGACTCCTACGGGAGGCAGCAGTAGGGAATCTTCCACAATGGGCGAAAGCCTGATGGAGCAACGCCGCGTGAGTGAAGAAGGATTTCGGTTCGTAAAACTCTGTTGTAAGGGAAGAACAAGTACAGTAGTAACTGGCTGTACCTTGACGGTACCTTATTAGAAAGCCACGGCTAACTACGTGCCAGCAGCCGCGGTAATACGTAGGTGGCAAGCGTTGTCCGGAATTATTGGGCGTAAAGCGCGCGCAGGTGGTTTCTTAAGTCTGATGTGAAAGCCCACGGCTCAACCGTGGAGGGTCATTGGAAACTGGGAGACTTGAGTGCAGAAGAGGATAGTGGAATTCCAAGTGTAGCGGTGAAATGCGTAGAGATTTGGAGGAACACCAGTGGCGAAGGCGACTATCTGGTCTGTAACTGACACTGAGGCGCGAAAGCGTGGGGAGCAAACAGGATTAGATACCCTGGTAGTCCACGCCGTAAACGATGAGTGCTAAGTGTTAGGGGGTTTCCGCCCCTTAGTGCTGCAGCTAACGCATTAAGCACTCCGCCTGGGGAGTACGGTCGCAAGACTGAAACTCAAAGGAATTGACGGGGGCCCGCACAAGCGGTGGAGCATGTGGTTTAATTCGAAGCAACGCGAAGAACCTTACCAGGTCTTGACATCCCGTTGACCACTGTAGAGATATGGTTTTCCCTTCGGGGACAACGGTGACAGGTGGTGCATGGTTGTCGTCAGCTCGTGTCGTGAGATGTTGGGTTAAGTCCCGCAACGAGCGCAACCCTTGATCTTAGTTGCCATCATTTAGTTGGGCACTCTAAGGTGACTGCCGGTGACAAACCGGAGGAAGGTGGGGATGACGTCAAATCATCATGCCCCTTATGACCTGGGCTACACACGTGCTACAATGGACGATACAAACGGTTGCCAACTCGCGAGAGGGAGCTAATCCGATAAAGTCGTTCTCAGTTCGGATTGTAGGCTGCAACTCGCCTACATGAAGCCGGAATCGCTAGTAATCGCGGATCAGCATGCCGCGGTGAATACGTTCCCGGGCCTTGTACACACCGCCCGTCACACCACGAGAGTTTGTAACACCCGAAGTCGGTGAGGTAACCTTTTGGAGCCAGCCGCCGAAGGTGGGATAGATGATTGGGGTGAAGTCGTAACAAGGTAGCCGTATCGGAAGGTGCGGCTGGATCACCTCCTTTCTAAGGATATTTTCGGAATACAAACCTTGGGTTTGTAAGATTACGTTTTGCGTTCAGTTTTGAAGGTTCATCATTAAGATGAAACACTTCAAAACTGTGCTCCTGTCGCTACGCTTTCGTCGCAAATCTGCGAAGAAGTAGAAACAGGTAGTGAATTTGTTCTTTGAAAACTGGATAAAACGACATTGAAATTGTAACAAACACATTTATTTTTTTAAAATTAAGTTTTTTAGGCTTAATAACTTGGTTAAGTTATTAAGGGCGCACGGCGAATGCCTTGGCACTAGGAGCCGAAGAAGGACGGCACTAACACCGATATGCTTCGGGGAGCTGTAAGTGAGCTTTGATCCGGAGATTTCCGAATGGGGGAACCCACTACGTTTAATCGCGTAGTATCTTGACGTGAATACATAGCGTCTTGAAGGCAGACCCAGGGAACTGAAACATCTAAGTACCTGGAGGAAGAGAAAGAAAAATCGATTCCCTGAGTAGCGGCGAGCGAAACGGGAAGAGCCCAAACCAAGAGGCTTGCCTCTTGGGGTTGTAGGACACTCTATACGGAGTTACAAAGGAATGAGTTAGATGAAGCGACTTGGAAAGGTCCGCCAGAGCAGGTAAAAGCCCTGTAGTCGAAAGTTTATTCCCTCCAGAGTGGATCCTGAGTACGGCGGAACACGTGAAATTCCGTCGGAATCCGGGAGGACCATCTCCCAAGGCTAAATACTACCTAGTGACCGATAGTGAACCAGTACCGTGAGGGAAAGGTGAAAAGCACCCCGGAAGGGGAGTGAAAGAGATCCTGAAACCGTGTGCCTACAAGTAGTTAGAGCCCGTTAATGGGTGATAGCGTGCCTTTTGTAGAATGAACCGGCGAGTTACGATTACGTGCGAGGTTAAGCTTTAGAAGGCGGAGCCGCAGCGAAAGCGAGTCTGAATAGGGCGAATTAGTACGTGGTCGTAGACCCGAAACCAGGTGATCTACCCATGTCCAGGGTGAAGGTGAGGTAACACTTACTGGAGGCCCGAACCCACGCACGTTGAAAAGTGCGGGGATGAGGTGTGGGTAGCGGAGAAATTCCAATCGAACTTGGAGATAGCTGGTTCTCTCCGAAATAGCTTTAGGGCTAGCCTCGTGATGAGAATACTGGAGGTAGAGCACTGTTTGGACTAGGGGGCCATCCCGGTTTACCGAATTCAGACAAACTCCGAATGCCAGATATTTATACACGGGAGTCAGACTGCGAGTGATAAGATCCGTAGTCAAAAGGGAAACAGCCCAGACCACCAGCTAAGGTCCCAAAGTAATCGTTAAGTGGAAAAGGATGTGGCGTTGCACAGACAACCAGGATGTTGGCTTAGAAGCAGCCATCATTTAAAGAGTGCGTAATAGCTCACTGGTCGAGTGACGCTGCGCCGAAAATGTATCGGGGCTAAACGATTCACCGAAGCTGTGGATTGACATCTACGATGTCAGTGGTAGGAGAGCGTTCTAAGTGCGTTGAAGTCAGACCGGAAGGACTGGTGGAGCGCTTAGAAGTGAGAATGCCGGTATGAGTAGCGAAAGACGGGTGAGAATCCCGTCCACCGTATGACTAAGGTTTCCTGAGGAAGGCTCGTCCGCTCAGGGTTAGTCGGGACCTAAGCCGAGGCCGATAGGCGTAGGCGATGGACAACAGGTTGATATTCCTGTACCACCTCCTCACCGTTTGAGAAATGGGGGGACGCAGTAGGATAGGGTAAGCGCGCCGTTGGTTGTGCGCGTCCAAGCAGTAAGGCGTGTGTGTAGGCAAATCCGCACACTGTAACGTTGAGCTGTGATGGCGAGTCCGTATGGACGAAGTTCCTGATTTCACACTGCCAAGAAAAGCCTCTATCGAGGTGAGAGGTGCCCGTACCGCAAACCGACACAGGTAGTCGAGGAGAGAATCCTAAGGTGTGCGAGAGAACTCTCGTTAAGGAACTCGGCAAAATGACCCCGTAACTTCGGGAGAAGGGGTGCTCTTGAGCGTGCAAGCGCATGAGAGCCGCAGTGAATAGGCCCAGGCGACTGTTTAGCAAAAACACAGGTCTCTGCAAAACCGTAAGGTGACGTATAGGGGCTGACGCCTGCCCGGTGCTGGAAGGTTAAGAGGAGTGGTTAGCGCAAGCGAAGCTGCGAATTGAAGCCCCAGTAAACGGCGGCCGTAACTATAACGGTCCTAAGGTAGCGAAATTCCTTGTCGGGTAAGTTCCGACCCGCACGAAAGGCGTAACGATCTGGGCACTGTCTCAACGAGAGACTCGGTGAAATTATAGTACCTGTGAAGATGCAGGTTACCCGCGACAGGACGGAAAGACCCCGTGGAGCTTTACTGTAGCCTGATATTGAATTTTGGTACAACTTGTACAGGATAGGTAGGAGCCAGAGATCTCGGAGCGCCAGCTTCGAAGGAGGCGTCGGTGGGATACTACCCTGGTTGTATTGAAATTCTAACCCATGCCCCTTAGCGGGGCAGGAGACAGTGTCAGGCGGACAGTTTGACTGGGGCGGTCGCCTCCTAAAAGGTAACGGAGGCGCCCAAAGGTTCCCTCAGAATGGTTGGAAATCATTCGTAGAGTGTAAAGGCACAAGGGAGCTTGACTGCGAGACCTACAAGTCGAGCAGGGTCGAAAGACGGGCTTAGTGATCCGGTGGTTCCGCATGGAAGGGCCATCGCTCAACGGATAAAAGCTACCCCGGGGATAACAGGCTTATCTCCCCCAAGAGTCCACATCGACGGGGAGGTTTGGCACCTCGATGTCGGCTCATCGCATCCTGGGGCTGTAGTCGGTCCCAAGGGTTGGGCTGTTCGCCCATTAAAGCGGTACGCGAGCTGGGTTCAGAACGTCGTGAGACAGTTCGGTCCCTATCCGTCGTGGGCGTAGGAAATTTGAGAGGAGCTGTCCTTAGTACGAGAGGACCGGGATGGACACACCGCTGGTGTACCAGTTGTCTTGCCAAAGGCATCGCTGGGTAGCTATGTGTGGACGGGATAAGTGCTGAAAGCATCTAAGCATGAAGCCCCCCTCAAGATGAGATTTCCCATTACGCAAGTAAGTAAGATCCCTCAAAGACGATGAGGTAGATAGGTTCGAGGTGGAAGTGTGGTGACACATGGAGCTGACGAATACTAATCGATCGAGGACTTAACCAAAAATGTTTGAAACATTCAATGAACCGTTTATCCAGTTTTGAAAGAACAACACTTTCTAAAAACCGAGCTTTGATACAGAGTGTATTGAAAGCCATAAGAGCTTCAAGACACAAGTAGTACAAGGAAGCAAACGAGTGATTGAAGGAGCGTACTTTTGTACGTGACTGATTGAACGAGAGCAGCTGACGCAGTAATACGCCGTGTATTGAAGGTCGAACATAGTCTAGTGATGATGGCAAAGAGGTCACACCCGTTCCCATACCGAACACGGAAGTTAAGCTCTTTAGCGCCGATGGTAGTTGGGGGCTTCCCCCTGTGAGAGTAGGACGTCGCTAGGCAACAAAAACAGTCAGCTGAGTGCTGACTGTTTTTTTATTTATCACTTATTTGTTCTTTTTGTATTTATCACTGTATGTTATCCAAAAATCGGCGTTTTCAATGCCTACTTTACGTGGATCAAAAATTGGATCAAGTCCTGCCTTCTTTTGACGATCATAATCACGCAATACTTTGATCGCAGGTCTTGATAATAAAACGATTACAATAAAGTTTAAATAGCTCATACTGCCGAATCCAATATCTCCTAACCCCCACATAAGGCTCACAGATTGAACGCTTCCGATATAAACAACTATTAAAAAAATTACTTTTAAAACGAATTTTAATATAGGATATTGCAATTTCTTATCTAGATAGACAATTGTCGTTTCTGCTATATAATAATATGCCATTAAAGTGGTAAAGGCGAAAAGGAAAATAGCAATAGCTACAAAACTACTTCCAAGATTATGAAATACAGTAGACACAGCGGCTTGCGTATAAGCAGTACCTGCCACAAGGCCTGGAACGTTTTCTACTAGCGGTGCTGTTGCACCTGGAGGTGTTACATTATACATACCTGTTATTAAAATCATTAAAGCCGTAGCTGTGCAGACGATAATCGTATCAATGTAAATAGAGAAGGCTTGGACTAAACCTTGTTTTGCTGGATGTGATACTTCAGCGGCAGCTGAACTGAATGTTGCTTCTCCTGCACCAGCTACATTTGAAAACACGGAACGTCTTACACCCCAGGCAATGGCCGCACCAACAATACCTCCGAATATTTCATTAGTACCAAAAGCGCTTGTAACGATTAATGTAAGCATTGCAGGAATTTCACTTAGATTAGCTCCTAAAATAATGATGGTTAATAGAACGTAAGCAACCGCCATAATAGGGACAACTTTATCTGCTACACGTGCAATTCGCTTAATGCCACCAAAAATAATTAATGCTAAAAGTACAACAATAATGATACCTGTTATAAATGGCGGTAAATGAAATGCTGTATTAAATGAAGCAGCTATTGTATTTGCTTGTATCCCTGGAACTAAAATCCCATACGAAATACAAATTACGATTGCTACAAAGACAGCAAATCCTTTTAATTTTAATCCCTTTTCAATATAGTAGGGCGATCCACCACGATATTGATTATCTGCTCTTTCCTTATAGACTTGTGCTAATGTTGATTCGATGAATGCACTTGCTCCACCTAGGAATGCCATAACACCCATCCAAAATACTGCACCGGGTCCTCCAGCAGCAATAGCAGTTGCTACCCCAGCGATATTACCGACCCCAACACGCCCAGACAATGCCATACAGAACGCTTGAAAAGATGAGATGCCTTCGTTCGTTTCGCCTCGTTGACGCAATAATCGAATCATCTCAGGAATATAACGAAATTGAACAGCTTTTGTAATAACAGTGAAGTATAAGCCTACACCTAATGCTAAATAAACGAGTGCATTTCCCCAAATATAATCAACTAAAGTATTCACGATGGCTTCCATTTATTTTCCCCCTTAACTAATCATTGCACAGCCCACATCCATTCTTTAAAGCACGTTTATCGCTCTATCGTTCTATAGAAAACCTCCTTTCAACTTTCTTCCTTACTAATGGATAATGCATTATTTGTGCCAATAATTGAGCAGCATGCTTTTTTCGATAATGAAACTAATGGAATATGGCTAAAATAAAATAAAAAATCTTTCTCTCATTAGTTGGAGAAAGATTTTTTATAAAAATGTTTTATTTAAAAACTTTATACACTTTTATCATTTGTGTCTAAAATTTGGACAGTGTTAACTCAACGTTTGTGACAAAGACTGTGCCCAAATTTTCTTCATTTTTTCACGACCTACTAAAACTTCTGGGTGGAATTGAATATGGGCGTTAGCCCTTGTTACTTCAACATTTTCAATAGCTTGTTGAATGTCTAGTTGCGTAACGCTAGCACCTAACTTAGATGCAATCGATAAGGCAGCAACTTTTCCTTGTGCTAATGCTACTTTTGCTCCTTCAATTCCTGTAATATTGCCCGCAACATGTAAGCCATCTAAGTTTGTCTCCATTTGTTCATTATGTAGTGGGACGAATCCACCTAATTGTTCAATATAATGGAATGGGCAACCTGCCAAAGAGGCCAATTCTGCTAACGGATATAATCCTCCGGCGATACAAACAAAATCTACATCAATGCGTTTCTCACTGCCTGGAACGATAGAACCATCAACATTTACTGTTGCTAGGACAACACCTTCTACTTGCTCTTTACCAACGATTTCTATAACAGCTTTTCGCAACATAATCGGAATTCCCCACATTTTCACCCCATCTTTCGGATAGAACGTAATCCCTAATTTCTTTAGAAATTCATTTTTCATAAACTTACTACCAATCTTTATAAGTGGGGAAGGGGCCATATGAGAAACATGTAATAAAGAATTCATTACATCTAATGGGTTACTACTATCAATTGTTAATAAATTAGCTGCAGGTAATGTGATAGCTGCAACTTGCACGTCAGCGATTTGTAACTCCATAGCAATTGCAGAGGAAAGCACATTCACACCAATAATGACGCCGCGCTTGCCAGGCTTTACTCGATGCACATTTGTCATGACTTGCGCAGCGCCTACAGACATGACACCAGGCAACGTCCATCCTGGAATAGGAAACGGTGATTCGGCGGCCCCTGTAGCTAACAGCAACTGCTTTGTATGGAAAACACCTTTATTCGTATAGAGTACCCAATCTTGATCTATTTTTTCTAAATCTGATACGGACGTTTGTAGTGACAACTCGACATTCAACTCTTTAGCACGAGCTAACAAACGTTCAGATTCTGCTATGCCATTCCACCATTTATTTGGTGTTTCCTCGTAAAGTTGCCCAAGTAAACGTCCACCTGCATATAAGTACTCATCCATAACGACAACGCCGATATTTTTTTCAGCTAAGGTGATAGCGGCAGAAAGACCAGCAGGGCCGGCACCAATGATTATCACTTTATTTTCCATGATGTTTCCTCCAATCACGTACCGTTGTTGGAAGTGCTTTGCCACTCTTAACAACCATACCTTCAGCGACGGGCGTAATACATGCACGCTCACCATCTAAGCCATTAATATTGACACGACATTCAAAGCAATGACCAATATTACAGTAGATACCACGAGGGTGACCAGTTTCTTCGTGTACGCGCAATGTGCGGACACCTTGAGCAAGTAAGGCAGCTGCTAAAGATTCGCCTTTATATGCTTCGTATAATTGATCATCAAAAGTAAAAGATACTTTTTCCTTGTGTGGCAAATCTCCCAAAATAGGATGGCTCATAATACGTTCTGTCATTATTTAACCTCCCCTAAATCCGCAAAACGCACCGGGCGAATGGGAGCTTGGTATTTTAATGATATGTCATTATTGCTTCTTGGCTGATGGATATGTGCGATTTGGTCTACCATTGTGCGGCAAGTGCGACCACCACAATAGCCCATACCTGCACGCGTACGTAATTTTAATTCTCGTGCAGAACAATTATTTTCAGATGCTGTTTTGACCAGTTCATCGAAGCTCACTTCTTCACAACGACATACGATCATCGTTTTATTTTGCATAGCCTACACCCCTAATACGCATTTTTTATTTACGTATATAGTTACTGCAAAAACTATGCCAGAAAATTTCTTATAGGAGCTTCATAAGCAACAAGCATTTGTTTAAAGTATCGAACACTGAGTGTATAAAAAATTGGACAGTTTATAAAAATTAGACATCTATGTTTAGCCTTTTTAATCGGTTGTATAAAGTTGCTCGCGTAATGCCTAAGTTTTTGGCGCAAATCTTTTTATTGCCATTCACGGAAGCTAGCTGTTGCAAAATAATTTCACGCTCATAATGTTCAAGCTGTTCATTTAATTGAGTGCCATTGCTTTGTGGCACATCCTTTGGTATTTCCAGTAGTTCTGCCTTAGGAACGGCCGCTAAAATATCAGCCGGTAAATCTTCTAGATGAATGGCTCCCTCGTTTGAAAATACAACGAGCCGTTCTATAACATTACTAAGCTCACGTACATTTCCTGGCCATTGATAGTGCAATAAAATATTGGCAATCTCAGGGGGTATTCCCTGAATAGGGCGGTTGTATTTAATCGATTTTTCATATAAGAAATAGTTACTAATTTCTAAAATATCTGATGCTCGCTCACGTAATGGAGGAACAGTGAAATTTACAACATTTAAGCGGTAATATAAATCTTCTCTAAATTTCCCTTCTGCAACTAGTTGTTTTAAGTCCCGATTCGTAGCAGCTACTAAATTAAAGTCAACATCCATTTCCTTTGTGCCACCGACTGCATAAAATGTTTTCTCTTGTAGCAATCGCAAAATTTTTACTTGCATGTCTAAAGGCATTTCACCAATTTCATCTAGAAACAGGGTGCCGCCACGGGCTAGCTCAACTTTTCCTTTTTTCCCTTTTTGATGGGCACCAGAAAAGGCACCTTTTTCATAGCCAAAAATCTCACTTTCAAATAAGCCACTAGGAATGGCCCCACAGTTAATTGCGACAAAGGGTGCTTCAGGTTTTTCACGAATGGCATGGACTGCACGAGCGAAAAGCTCTTTGCCGACCCCACTTTCACCGTAAATTAAAATATTTGCCTCTGTTTCTGCGACTTTTTTGACCTTTTCAAGCACGCTTTTCAGCTGCGGACTATTACCACGTATCAATGTAAAAGGATCGTATGCTAAGCCATTTGTATTCATCTGTTTTTCTAAATTTAACAATTTTTCCGATGTAAGATGGAGCTCTTCGTTTAATTTTTTTACATGCGTAATATCCGTCTCTGCCACCACTGCACCAATCGTTTTATCATTTAACATAACAGGATTTGAATTAATCATCACGACAAGATCTTCACGAGGAAAATGCTGTTGCTGATAAACTGATTTCCCATGCTGCAATGTATGTAATATTTCAAGTTGGTCTTCTTTAAAAAAATTAGTGATGGGCTGTCCAATAATATGATTACCAGATACAGAAAAAATACTTTCTGCACCTTTGGTCCAATAAATGACGTTTTGATTACCATCAATGACAGTACAAGACTCATTAATCGTTTCTAAAATAGTGTTTAAGTATGCGTTGATACACTCTAATTCATAGGCAAGATCATGCATTAACGATTCCTTCCATAAATAACCTATATATTCTTTTGCTTCGTCGCGCACTAGTAAATAATCATATTCCTCTAAATAATCAAGCGCTGTTTTGAGCGGACAATCCATGCGAACAATTTGACAGGCTATATAGTTAATATCACTTTTTCTTTTGCCTCTTTTCACGGCATAAGGCTTGTCATTTTCAATCACAAAATACTGTATTTTATCATTATTCATTTTAGTAACGACTTCTTCTATAGGGATAAAAGCAAAATTCCGTTTTAGCATTTTATTCATAATTAAATGGTATGGATGCAATGTAAGTCCCCCTTCGTAACCGTATGTCAAATTTTTTAGAATATTAAAATTTATTTTGACATATAGTGGCTTCTTAATCAAACAAATTCCAGCTGTTTAGATTGGCATAGTTTTTGCACAATGTTAAGTGTTAGTAAAAAAGGGGGGAGAACCTTGGGGACATCTCATCATGATATCGTTATTATTGGCGGAGGTATTATTGGAGCGGCAATTGCTTACTATTGTGCCAAGGCAGGACTTGAAATAACGGTACTCGAAAAAAATGAATTAGCGAGTGGTACATCTTCTCGTTGTGATGGCAATATTTTAGCCATCGATAAGGACCCGGGCTTTGATAGCCAAATGTCATTAGTAAGCCAACAATTAGTACATGAATTAGATAAAGACTTAGAAATTAAATTTGAATACCGTAACCCAGGAAGTATTCTTGTTTGTGAAAGTGATGTAGAAATGGAAGCGGCACAGCAATGGGTGACACGGCAAAAACAGGCGGGTTTAGATTTTAAGATGTTAGACCGTGCAGATTTAAGAAATGAATCAAAGTTTTTTGCGGATGATTTATATGGTGGACTTGAGTGTAAAACCGACTCAACGGTGAATCCGTATATGCTGACGTTTTCCATGTTTCATGCAGCAGAAAAATTTGGAGCAAAAATACGAAAACATACCGAAGTCAGAGCGATTAAAAAGCAGTCAGATGGCACATTTTTAATCGATACAAATGTAGAGATGATGACGGCTAATAAAGTAATTAATGCTTGTGGTATTTGGGCGCCAAGCATTGGACAGATGGTAGGCATCGACATCCCGATACAGCCGCGTAAAGGACATCTTATTGTGGCGTCGCGTCAAGAGCCAGTAGGTCTTCGCAAAGTGATGGAATTTGGCTATTTAATCTCCAAATTTGGTGGACAGCGTATGGTAGATGCGGATATTGAAAAATACGGCGTTGCATTAGTTTTTGAACCGACCGAAGCACAAAATTTTTTAATCGGGAGTAGTCGTCAATTTGTTGGGTTTGATACAAAAGTAAATCATGATGTTGTCAAAATGATTGCGAGGCGTGCTATGCGCTTTTATCCGAAAATCGCCGATATGTCGATTATTCGTACATATTGTGGCTTAAGACCATGGACGGAAGATCATTTACCAATTATTTGTGAAGTAGAGCAAGTACCTGGCTTCTATATAGCGGCAGGCCATGAAGGGGACGGGATAAGCTTAGCTGCCGTTACAGGAAAACTCGTGCAAGAATTGGTGCAACATAAAGATACGTGTATTCCGACGGAGCCAGTTACTATGAATCGATTTCAGAAGGGAGTACTTCACACATGAAATTCCAAAAGCTATTTACCACAATTGATACCCATACAGGGGGTAATCCAACTCGGTCCCTTATAAGTGGTATGCCGAAACTACAAGGGGAAACGATGTCAGACAAAATGCTATATATGCAAAAACATTATGACTGGATACGTAAGTTTTTAATGAATGAACCTCGCGGCCATAGTGTTATGTCAGGCGCTATTATTACAGACCCTTGTCATCCAGATGCCGATCTTGGCGTTATTTATATCGAAACAGGTGGCTATTTACCGATGTGTGGACATGACACGATTGGTGTTTGTACAGCACTCGTCGAAGCACAATTAATAGACATTCAAACACCATATACAAATATTACATTAGACACGCCAGCAGGTTTAATCAATGTACAAATTAAAGTAGAAGAAGGAATTGCCAAAGAAGTGACATTTAAAAATGTACCTTCATTCCTATTAAAGAAAGTGGATATTGCTGATCCGGAGCTAGGAATTGTTGAATGCGAAATTGCCTACGGAGGCAATTTTTACGGTATTGTCGATGCTCGTAAAATAGGTCTCGATTTATCAGTGGAAAATGCGACAGCAATCATTAATACAGGTATTCGTCTCCGAAATGCTGTCAATGCCAAAGAAAAGATTGTACATCCTGAGTTTTCGTTTATTGAGGGGCTCACACATATGGAGTTTTATACGGATGCTACCAATGAATTAGCACATTTAAAAAATACAGTCGTTGTACCGCCAGGTGGAATAGACCGTTCACCATGTGGTACAGGTACGTCAGCTAAAATTGCTACGCTGTATACGAAAAATGAGCTGGCAATCAATGAACCATTTGTTTATGAAAGTATCGTAGGTACGCTATTTACAGCACGTGTACTAGAGGAAGTAACAGTAGGTGATGGATTAGCTGTTATCCCAGAAGTAACAGGGTCTGCATGGGTAATGGGCATGCATAAATTCTTTTACAATGAGCAAGACCCATTAAAAGAAGGCTATTTAATGATTCCACCGATGGATCACTAAAGGAGGATATTGATGAACTATAACAAATCTTTTCAAACAATTGATACACAAGTAGTAGGAGAGGCCTTTCGTATAGTGGTGCAATCACCTATTGCCATTTATCAAGAACAAATAGCAGAAGCGGCCACTGCATTAAATACACAATTTGAAAATACGAAAAAGCTTTTACTAAATGAGCCACGAGGACATCGCGGTATGCATGGCTGCGTAATATTGCCATCAGCGGTCGCCTCATTCCGATTATTATTTTTCCAACATGCAGCATCTACAGATTTTAAGTATGAGGCACTTGTAGCAACAACAACGGCATTACTAGAATGTGGCATGATTGAATTATCAAGCAACAACGTCTATTCGATTGAAACGGTAAAAGGCATTCACCAAGTATATGTAAAACTTTCAGATACAAAAGATGAAGTACTGTCAGTTCATTTGACAGTGAAGCCAGCGCGTATAGCCGGTGAGCGAGTTGTAGTAGATGATGAACGACGCTATATGGTGATGGAAAAACCGCACAATCTAAAGGCACTTGTACTAGATGAATTAGCGCATATTAGCACTTGGGGAATAACTGAAAGTGCCAAATATCATGATGCAGATGGTGTTATCGTGTATGAAAAATTAGACAGTATGGTACGTTCAGTAACATTTGAGCGAGATGGCTATATTTTACGCTCACCAAGTGTTGATAGCACATTAGCATTAACGGCAATATTAGGCGATCAAGCTGTTCAAATAAATAAAAGTATTTTCGGCAGCAGTATCGAGATGACACGAAAACATGAAGTTGGCTATGAAATTGCATTAAAAGGATATATCACAGGAATCCATCAATTTGTAGTAGACAGCGAAGATCCATTACAACAAGGATTCATCATTGTGTAATAACTAAAACAGAGGAGGAAAAGAATAATGAAAAAATTAGAAGGTGTATTTCCAGTATTAGTAACGCCGATGTTAAATCAAAGAGACATTGATTGGGCTGGTTTCCGTCAAAATATTGAACATTTTATTGAAGCAGGTGTAACAGGGATTGCCATTAACGGTAGTACAGGGGAATTTGTAAGTTTATCAAAAGAAGAACGCTTTAAAGCAGTAGAAGTAGCAGTAGATCAAATTAAAGGTCGTATTACGTTAATCGTAGGGACAGCTGCAGAAACGACAGCGGATGCTGTTGCCTATACACAACAGGCTGAACAGGCTGGAGCAGATGCTGCTTTACTCATTAACTCCTATTATGCTCATCCGAAAGATGAAGAAATATATTTACACTTTAAAACAGTAGCGGAGTCGGTAAGCTTCCCAATTATGATTTATAATAATCCATTCACTTCAGGTGTGGATATTGGTTTAGAGACGATTTTAAAAGTAGGCAGAGAAGTACCAAACATTACACATATAAAAGAATCGAGTGGTAGCATCGGCAAAGCACGTGATATTGTACGTCAAGGACAAGACGATATTAAAGTATTTTGTGGGTCAGAAGATTTAGCAATCGAATCATTCCTTGTTGGTGCTGTCGGTTGGATTTCTGTATCAGGGAACATCGTGCCAGAACTCGTAACTGAACTATACAACAATGTACAAGAGGGCAATCTAGAGAAGGCATGGTCCATTTACGACCGTCTTTTACCATTGTGTGCGTTTTTAGAAGGCTCAGGCAAATATGTACAAATTACGAAACGTGCAATGGAGCTAAAAGGTTGGGCAGGTGGACCATGCCGTTTACCGCGCCTGCCACTAACGGCGGAAGAAGATGCACAATTAAAAGCCATTTTGGCAGACTTAGATGTGTTGGTTACTGAACTTCATTAACAAAAGGGGTGTCGAATATGGAGGCTTTATTAACGCTGAAACCAAAAGTATTAGAATTTTTACAATCACCGGTTGGATTATACATTAATGGTGAATACGTGGCATCACAAGCAGGTAAGAGTTTTGACGTATTAAATCCAGCAAATGAAGAGGTCATTGCAACAGTAAGTGAGGCGCAAGCTGAAGACATCAACATCGCAGTATTAGCTGCACAAAAAGCCTTTGACGGTGAGTGGTCATTAATGGAGGCAGCTGAACGTTCACGTATTATATATAAATTTGCGGATTTATTAGAGGAACACCGTGAGGAATTAGCGCAGTTAGAATCATTAGATAATGGCAAGCCATACGAAACAGCATTAGCTGATGATGTAGATGGTACGGTGCAACATTTCCGTTATTATGCAGGTTGGGCAACAAAAATAACGGGCCAAACAGTCCAAGTATCTAAAAATTATGTAAACTATACGCTTCATGAGCCAGTAGGGGTTGTTGGACAAATTATTCCGTGGAATTTCCCGCTTGCCATGGCTGCATGGAAATTAGGTGCAGCATTAGCAGTTGGTTGTACCGTCGTTATTAAACCAGCAGCGGAAACACCGTTGTCATTATTATATGTAGGGAAATTAATGAAACAAGCCGGTATGCCGGATGGTGTTGTGAACATTGTTCCTGGTACAGGAGAGGCAGGAGAAGCGATTGTTACACATAAAGGTGTCGCAAAAGTAGCATTTACTGGCTCAACAAAAACAGGCATTCATGTAATGAAAAAAGCGGCAGATGATGTGAAAAGTGTTACGTTAGAACTCGGTGGTAAATCGCCGGCAATCGTGTTAGCGGATGCTGATATAGAAACAGCAATAGAGGGTACATTTGCAGGGACAATGTATAATCATGGACAAAACTGTAGTGCTTGTACCCGCGTATTTGTGCATAGTAGTCTGTACAATCAATTCGTGGAGAAGCTTGCTGAAAAGGCACAAAAAGTAAAACTAGGACCTGGATTAGATCCGCAGACAGAAATGGGACCACTCGTGTCGCAAAAACAATTCAATACAGTTCTTGGTTTTATCGAAAAAGGAAAGGCAGAAGGCGCACGACTTGTAGCAGGTGGTGGGCGTGCATTTAGCAAAGGTTACTTTGTGCAACCTACTGTATTTGCAGATGTACAAGATGATATGACAATTGCCCGAGAAGAAATTTTTGGACCAGTCATGTCCATCTTTTCATTTGAAACAATAGAAGAAGTTATTGCACGTGCAAATGATAGTAAGTATGGACTGGCTGCAAGTATTTGGACGGAAAATGTGAAAAAAGCGCATTATATCTCTAGTAAACTACAAGCAGGAACAGTATGGATCAATGACTTTGGTTTAGAATGGGAAACAATGCCGTTTGGTGGCTATAAGCAATCAGGTATTGGGCGAGAAATGGGTGGCGAATACGGCTTGTCCAACTATACAGAAATAAAAAGCGTCTTTGTTAATATGAAACAAAATTGAATGTGTAACCCCCCCTTAAAATAGACAGGAAAGGAGCTATCGACAATGCGATAGCTCCTTTCAAATGCTTAACTAAATTGAATTTCCTTGCGTCGTGAAGAAGAGGGGATATTCATTTCCTCACGATATTTAGTAATCGTACGACGTGAAATTTCGATACCTTGACTGGCTTTGAAATAGTCAGCGATTTTTTGATCAGAGCAAGGTTTAGTTTTATTTTCGTTTTTAATATAATCTGCTAACAGTGATTTCACCTTAATTTGTGACACGCTGTCGCCATTCGTTGTTTGTAATTTTGAAGTAAATAAATCACGAAGCTCATATGTGCCATAAGGTGTTTGTACATATTTATTTGTTGTGACACGACTAACTGTCGATTCATGTACACCTATTTGCTCTGCCACTTCTCGCAATGTAAGAGGCTGTATTGCAGCAAAACCATGTGTGAAAAAAGCTTCTTGCTTGTCAATTAGCGCCGTCATAATTTTGATAATCGTATGGCGTCGCTGTTCAATACTACTAACGAGCCATTGATAATCGGCGAAATGCTTTTTAAAATAACCTTTTTCAGAAGAATTGCTCGTAATATATGGAACATAGTCAGGGTGAAGTTTGAGTTTAGGCAAATAATAGTCATTTAAAGAAAATGTTATCGCATCATCCTGCACTTGTACAATAATGTCTGGCGTATTGTGTTGGATGGCTTCTTGATGGAACAGTGAGCTTAGCTTTGGCTGTAAAGTTAGAATAAATTGATAAATGGCTTGCATATCACAAAGCGAGATATGCAAATCATGAGCGATCTGTTTCCATTTTTTACTTGCAAACGCTTCTAAATGATGGGCAATCACTTTATCCGTATGTTTTGGACTATCATGACGATAAATGGTTTGTAACAGCAAACATTCTTGTAAACTGCGTGCACCAACACCAAGAGGCCCAATGGTTTGTAATAAGTGAATACCTCTATGAATTTCTTGGTCCTGATAAATAGGTACAATTGGTGGTTCATAGTAACCGTTGTCATCCAAATGATAAATAATATGTTTAAGTAATTTAATATCCGTGTCTTTAGAGAAAGTGAACTTCACTTGTTCAAATAACTCATCGCGAATATTTTGTTCATATTTAGATAAAGTATCTACCATGTTTGTTTGACCAGTTATAGCTTTTGAAGTAGGCATACGTTCTGGGACTGTTGGCTCAATCAATGCTATTAATGGATTCATCTGCTCTTGTTCACGGATAAACTGCTCTAGTTCCTGTGTAGAATACTGTAGCAATTCAATGGCTTGACGAAGTTGAACGGTCATCACTAAATTCAAATCTTGTGTTTGTTTCATTGATAAATGCATAATAAAACCTCGATTCTCTATTTAATTGCCAGAAAACGATAGAAAATGATGTTCGTAATGAAAATATAATCGTATTGGCCTTATAGCCAGTGACTAAAACCTTTGACATATCGAATGTCATTTTTGAGGGATTCTCTACAATTGCTGATAGTAAGAGAAGTAGCGAATGTGTCAAAAAAATAAACATAGTGACACGACATGTATAAAATTTAGAAATTTTCTCCTCACAGCATGAAGCGATTATAAAATAATAAGCTCCTTTGGCGAGTGCGTAATGATTTCAATGCCATCTTTTGTGATAACGACATCATCTTCTATTCGCACACCACCTAAATCGGCTATATAAATACCAGGTTCCACTGTCAGCACCATATTCTCTTCTAGCATCTCTTCACAAACAGTAGACATAAAAATATTTTCATGAATATCTAAGCCGATACCGTGCCCAGAACCGTGACCATAAAGTTCGCCATAACCTTTGTCTTTAATGTAATCGCGGCTATAGCTATCTGCTTCTTTCCCTGTAATACCAGCTTTCATATGCATGAGCGTATGTTGCAACGAATCGTAGACGATTTGATAGATTTCTTTTAACTTTTCTGGAGGCTCACCTACCGCGATTGTTCGCGTCATATCTGAACGATAACCTTGATAATAAGCACCAAAGTCGAGCGTTAGCATATCGCCTTGTTCTACGATTTTGTTAGTTGCAACACCGTGTGGTAGGGCGGAACGCTTACCAGAGGCAATAATCATATCGAATGCAGCCCCAGCAGCCCCATTTTTACGCATATGCGCTTCTAATTCATTGGCAATGTCAATCTCTGAAACTCCTGGTTTAATAAAAGTTAAAATATGTTGGAATGCCTCGTCTGAAATCCACGCGGCTTTTTTTATCAGTTCAATTTCCTCTGGCGTTTTAATCATCCGCAAATCTTCTACAATATTAGATAGCGGTTTTAACGTAGCCGTTAGTTTACTAGCCATCAATTGATACGTATAGTAACTCACATACTGTTGTTCAAATCCAACCGTTTGGATAGATTCTGCGTCTAAAATCGCTTGAATCGTGTCATATAAATGTGCGCGATCTATTTGGCGTACATCAAAAGCACCGCTTTGTTGCGTTGCCTGTTTGGTATAACGAAAATCAACAAGTAAAATAGCTTGTGTTGGTGTAATTACTACTGTACCAGCACTCCCCGTAAATCCAGTTAAATAACGACGGTTTTGATCGTTTGTTATAATAAGCGCCTCTGTTTGTTGTTTCAGTAATGCTTCTCGAGCTTTTTGTAGTTGTGACATGTTCTAATTCCCCCTTTCTAGAATATATTGCAAATTCCATGCCAGTTTTATAAGTCTAAAAAGTATCGGCATGATAATTGCATATAAGTTAATCAGTACGGTATCTATCGTGCAATAAAATCAAAGGGGTTTTGAGTATGGCTAAAAAGACGAAATGGCTCGTTGTATTATTAGGTCTTATGCTCGTTGTATTAGTTGGGTGCTATGGTAAAGAAGACAATTCAGCCGGTAGCTCAACTGGGGGGAAAAGCACGGACAATGAAGCTACTGATGGGGGACAGTCTGCTGTTGCACAGGAACTGAATTTAGTTGCGGGCGGCGATTTAACGACAATGAGTTCTTTAGGCAGTGTAGATGCACTAGCAGTTACGGCGATGAATTCAGTATTTGAGGGATTATATCGCATTGGACCAGAGAACACGCCAGTGCCAGGCATGGCAGCGTCATATGAAGTCTCAGAAGATGGGACGGTGTATACGTTCAAGTTACGTGAGGATGCAGTTTGGAGCAATGGCACTCCGGTTACGGCGCATGACTTTGTCTACGCTTGGAAAAGAGCCATTAATCCTGAAACACAAGCAATTTATTCTTATTTAATGCTCGATATTAAAAATGCTGCAAGTGTGCAAACAGAAGGAGATCCGCTGTTTGGTAAGGTAGATGAAATCGGTATAAAAGCGCTCAATGATTTTACGCTGGAGGTGCAACTGAACGCACCCATTCCATATTTCTTAAGCTTAACAACTTACGCGCCATTCTTCCCGTTAAATGAAGAATTTACAGAGGCACAAGGTGATCAATACGCGTTAGAAGCAGCCAATATGATTTATAATGGTCCATTTATTATGGAGTCTTGGCAACATGGACAAGGATGGACTTTTGTGAAGAATGATAGCTATTGGGACAAAGAGACTGTTAAGCTAACGAAAATAACGCAAAAAATTGTAAAAGATACAGCTACAGCAGTCAATTTATATGAGGCAGGGGAAATTGATACGACTGAGTTATCAAGTGAGTATGTAGCGCAATACAAAGATAGCCCTGAATATTCAACATTTTTAAAACCAAATACGTATTTTATTCGTATGAATCATGAAAATAAGTTTTTAGCGAATAAGAACATTCGTAAAGCGATTGATATGGCTTGGGATAAACAAGGTTTTGCGGATGTTATTTTACAGGATGGTTCTATTCCGGCTTACTATTTAGTTCCACAAGGTTTATCAACGGATGAAAATGGCGTTGATTTCCGCGAAGCAAATGGCGACATGAATAAAACGGATATTGAAGCGGCGAAAAAAGCGTGGGCTACTGGTTTACAAGAACTTGGCGTTGATAAAGTAAATCTTGATTTTTTAACATATGACCGAGCAGAATCAAAAAAGGCTGCTGAATTTATTAAAAATCAATTAGAAACGAATCTTGCTGGCTTAGAGCTAACGATTAATATGCAGCCGAATAAACAAAAGCTAGCATTAGAGGGCGCTGTTGACTACGATTTAGACTATGGTGGCTGGGGTCCGGACTATCAAGATCCGATGACATATATTGATTTATTTGAATCAACAGCCTACTATAATCAATCCCATTATAAAAATACAGAAGTGGATGCGTTAATTAAGCAAGCAAAAACGACTGCTGATATTGCGGAGCGCTGGCAATTAATGCAACAAGCTGAAAAATTGATGATGGAAGATGTGGCATTTGCTCCAACATTCCAAAAAGGTGTAAGTCGCTTGAAGAAGCCTTATGTGAAAAATTTATATGAACATCCATTCTCAGCGGATATTAGCTATAAATGGGTTGAAATCGATAAGTAATAAATCATGGCATTAGGGATAAAAGGGAAAGTGTTAGATTGATCGAAGTCAATCTAACACTTTTTTGCTATATATTGCTTTCTTTTACCAAAGATAAAATTCAAAAGATAGTACTAGTTGATGGTAGCGAAGGGTGGGCGACTCCTGCGGGAACGCACAAAACGTAAGACGCAATAGACCGCGCGTAGCGAGGATTGCGGCTTACGTTGTGCCCGCGGAAAGCGCCCGTCCCGTAGCGGACATCAACGACATAAATTTCTGTCTCAGCGTCATCCTTTTTAATACAACATAACAGATAAAAGAGTGGTGATAAGACAACCGAGCGTTCCTGCTATTAGAAGAGGATAAGTAAAGGAATATGTAGGCGCTTGGATAAATTCCAGATTACCATCTAATTCATAGGCGTACGCTCCATTTTTTGAAACACGAGCAAAAAACCGTTTAAAGCTATAACCAATGCCATTGAAAAACCCACCTTGCACAACAAATAACGAGCCACCAATGATTGTACAAGCAAGCGAAAGAAGAAACGTGTAGTTAATTATTGTTAGTAGTGAGACAGCTTGTTTTGATAATAATGTATAAAACAAGGAACATAAAAAAATACAAACTGTTACAATCATCATTTTCATTAACTTCATAGCAAAATGCCTTTAGTGTTTGTTTGGTGATATTGCATTCGTTCATCCTCCGTAAGCATGACAAAATGACCTGGACGGACTTCTATAAACTTTTCATTTGCTCGATCATTGGCGTTGTATTTCATTTCATCAAAAATAATCCTTTGTCGTTCACGCTCTAATTTAGGGTCAGGCAGAGGAATAGCTGATAACAAAGATTTTGTATAAGGATGGATAGGGTGGTCATAAAGTTCCTGACTTTCCGCTAACTCCACAATTTTACCCCGATGCATGACCCCGATACGATTGCTTATATATTTCACCATCGATAAATCGTGTGCAATAAATAAATACGTTAATCCTCGTTCCTTCTGTAGCTTTTTCAGTAAATTAACGATTTGCGCTTGAATGGACACGTCCAATGCAGAAATTGGTTCATCGGCAATAATTAATTCCGGCTCTACTGCCAGTGCACGCGCAATACCAATGCGCTGACGTTGTCCACCACTTAGTTCATGTGGATAACGATTCGCATATTCCTTTGTTAAGCCTACAATATTTAAAAGCTCATAAATATTTGATTTCCATTCACTTTTCGGTACGCCATGAATAGCAAGACCTTCAGCGATGATGTCTGCTATTTTCATACGTGGATTAAGTGAAGAATAGGGGTCTTGGAAAATCATTTGGACTTTACGATTGAAGGCAAGCTTCTGTTGTTTTGTCTTCACCTCATGAATAGATTGCCCATCAATTTGGATGGTGCCATCTGTTATTGTATTGAGTCCGATTATAGAGCGTCCTGTAGTAGATTTGCCACAGCCTGATTCACCGACTAAACCGAAAATTTCCCCTTTATAAATATCAAAAGTAATACCATCAATCGCTTTGTTAAGCGTATTTTTTCCTAATTTAAAATATTGCTTTACTTCCTTTAAGGATAAATACGGATTGTTAGTATCGAATACTGGTGTTTCTGCACGTTCGTTGTGCTGTTCCTGCGCTAGCTGTTGATGAATCGGTATCATTGTTGGTGCTTGCTTATGCAATAGCCAAGTTGCTGCATAATGCGTATCACTAACTTTAAACATAGGTGGTTCCTCTAGAAAATCGATTTTGAGTGCTTGTTTATTGCGAGCTGCAAAGGCATCTCCTACAGGTGGTTGTAATAAGTTAGGCGGTGTCCCTGGGATGGCATATAACGATTCTGAATCGATATCTGGATTTGGCATTGCCGCGAGTAGTCCCTGTGTATAAGGATGTTGACAGTTGTAAAAAATCTCATCGACTAAGCCAATTTCAACAATTTTACCTGCATACATTACGGCAACACGATCAGCCATTTTTGCGACAACCCCTAAATCATGGGTAATGAAAATAATCGATAGATTCATCTTTTTTTGGATGTTTTTAAGCAATTCTAATATTTGGGCTTGGATTGAAACATCCAACGCTGTAGTCGGTTCATCTGCAATAATAATGCGCGGTTCGCAAGCAAGTGCCATTGCAATGACAATTCTTTGACGCATGCCGCCTGAAAATTGATGTGGATATTGCTTATAGCGTTTATCAGCTTCTTTAATGCCAACAAGCTGTAATAATTCAATGACACGCTCTGTTATGTGCTTGCCACGTAAAGACGTATGTTTTTTAATGCTTTCTGCAATTTGGCTGCCAATCGTCATCGTAGGGTTTAATGCTGTCATAGGATCTTGGAAGATCATTGAGATTTCAGCCCCGCGAAGCCCACGCATTTGCTGTTCACTGTACTCTAAAATATTTTGATGTTGATAAAAGATTTGGCCATTTTTAATCATTGTTGTTTCACTAGGATTTAAGCGTAATAGGCTTTTTGAAGTAACCGATTTTCCAGAACCTGATTCGCCAACGATTGCTAATGTTTCGCCTTCATATAAGTCAAACGAAACATTGCGTACAGCTTGTACTTCGCCACTATATGTGTTGAAGGACACACTTAGATTTTTGACTTCTAAAATTGTTTTCATCGTGAACACCTCCTTATTTACGTACTTTTGGATCGAATGCATCGCGCAGACCATCTCCAAGTAAATTGAAGCTAATCATAATTAAGCTAATAATAATAGAAGAAACAATCATGCCATGTGGGTAAATGCGCAATAGTTTATATGAGTCATTGACAATTGTGCCTAAGGAAGCGGTAGGTGGTTGTAGTCCTAATCCGATAAAACTTAGTAAGGCTTCTGTGAAAATGGCGCCAGGTATTGTAAAAGTAGTAGCGACAATAATCGGTCCAAGAGTGTTAGGAATTAAATGCTTCCAAATTAATCGTTGATTACTAGCTCCAAGTGTTCTAGAGGCAAGGACATATTCATATGATTTTAGCTTTAATATTTGCGCACGAACGATACGGGCCATACTAATCCAGCCAACGATAACCATTGCGAGTGTAATGGAAAGGATGCCGGGCTTCAAAATAAGAATAAGAAGAATATTGACAATTAATCCTGGAATACCAACTAACACTTCAATAATACGTTGCATGACATTATCAGTTCGTCCCCCATAAAAGGCTGAAATAGCACCGTACGCAACGCCGATAATTAAATCAATCGTAGCTGCAAGAAAGGCAATATAAAGTGAAATACGAGTGCCTTGCCAAATACGTGTCCATAAATCTCGTCCTAATTCATCTGTGCCGAACCAAAAATATTCGGTTATACCTTTTTTTTCGTATTGATCCACCCCGCGCCCGTCGACGCCGTTCAAACCTAAAAATGGCAGATGTTCGAGAACAGGAACTTTTGGCGGTAAATTGGTGCGCGCAATGTTTTGTTCGTCATAGCCGTGACTATTCATAAATGGTCCGAAAATAGCTAATAAAATAACGAAAATAATAATACATAAGCCAACAATGGCTGCTTTATTTTTACGTAAACCACGCCATGCATCTTGCCAAAATGATTGCTCAGGTCGAAGTACAATATCAGAGACGTTGTCTGCTTGAGAGGCAAGTTCAAACAAATCGGCTGGATAATGCTTTGTTTCTTCAGTGATTTTTGCTGTCATAAATTATTCGCCTCCCGCTACACGAATACGAGGATCAATGAACCCGTATAAAATATCAATAATTAAAATGACACTGACAAATAAAACGGCGTAAAAAATCGTAGTGCCCATAATCAGTTGATAATCATTTGTAATAATTGAATTAACAAATTGTTCCCCTAAACCAGGGATACTAAAAATTTTCTCAATAACAAGCGAACCAGTAATCGTGTTCACAGTTAAAGGACCGATAATTGTAATGATTGGAATAAGTGCATTGCGAATGCCATGCTTTGTAATAATATAAGCATTCGATAATCCTTTTGATTGAGCGGTTAAAATATATTCTTGGTTAAGTACCTCTAGCATTTCAATGCGTGTAAAGCGGGCAATTGTCGCGACAACGCCAACTGCTAAAGCGATGGTTGGTAAAATCGAATATTCAAAACCGTTCCAAAAAGCAATCGGCAGCCAGCCGAGTTTAACACCAACCCAATATTGTAAAAAACCCGCAAATACAAATGATGGAATAGATATACCGAGTACGGCTAAGACGGTTGCACTGTAATCGATGATGGTGTTATGTTTTAATGCTGCTACGATACCTAACAGTAAACCGATAATCGTTCCGACAAACACGGCTTGGAATCCGAGGATAGCCGAGGCGCCAATGCGTTCTTGAATAATTTTAGTAACTGGGCGATTATCGAAAACAAAAGAAACACCTAAATCCCCTTGAACAAGATTCGACAGGTAAATCCCAAACTGTACAGGTACTGGCTTATCTAGGCCGTATTTTTTGTACAGTAATTCTTTTTGTGTTTCGGGTAACCGTTCATCGTTGAATGGAGAACCAGGTAGAGCTTTCATAAGTAAAAATGAAAGCAAGATGATAATAAATAACGTGATCATCATATAGCCGATTCGGGTGAAAATGTAGCGAATCATGGAAAGGACCTCCTACTAAATTTAGTGTGTTGAATCTATTATTTTATTTGCAAGATTAGTGCCAAAAAGAAAGGAGTAAACTCGAAAAATCGAATTTACTCCATTTGTGTTAAGCCTATTATAAAATTTGTAATTCACGTGGAAAGGTAGTAAGTACTTCCGCTTCACCAAGTTCATTTATATAAACATTGTCCTCGATACGAACGCCACCATAATTCGGTATATAAATACCAGGTTCAATTGTAAAGACCATCCCTGTTGTAATTAAATCATTGTTTGCTGCATGGACAGAAGGTTCTTCATGGACTTCAATGCCTAGTCCATGACCGACGCGGTTGTTGAAATAGTCGCCATAGCCTTTGTTGTCAATAACTGCTCTTGCGCTTAAATCAACTTGTTTTAATGGAATATTTGCTTTTGCTGCTTTAATACCGGCAAGTGTGGCAGCGAGTACAGTGTCATAAATTTCTCGTTGTTTATCTGTCGCTTCACCAACGATAAATGTTCTTGTGATGTCAGAGCAATAGCCATCTTTAACGACGCCCATGTCAATTAGCACAAAGTCCCCGTGCTCGATTTTTCGCATACTCGGATGGCCATGTGGTAGGGCAGCATTTTCACCAGACAAAATAATCGAGGCGAAGGACTGGCCATCTGCTCCAAATTTGCGCATTAAATATTCTAGCTCAGCAACAAGCTCTAATTCTGTCATACCAATATGAATTTTTTTTATGCCCTCCGACATAACTTGCTCAATAATATGAATGGCTACTTTCAGCTGATTGATTTCATCGCGCGTTTTATGCAAGCGTTGTGTATTAACGAGCTGTTGAATATCTGTCACTTGGACATTTAATGCACCGAGTAGCTCTAAATAGCGTGCCAATGTGAGTGCCTTAGCTTCCACACCAGCAGTCTGTCCAAGGTTTCCGATTGTTTGTTTGACAACTTCAAATGGGAGTTGCTCATCAGTTATTGGTACGATGCGTTGAAGGTGAGCAACTTGTTCAGCTGCTGCTAAATCTAAAGCTGGAACATATAATATTTCTTCATTTGTTTTCATATTGAAAACAAGAGCCATAAAGCGTTCATGTGGATTCGATAAAAAGCCAGTGTAATAAAAAATATTGGCGGGCGATGTTATAAAAGCTATATCCACCTCAAGCTTTGATTTAAAAATCGCTCTACGACTTTCATAAACAGTAGACATATATTTCCTCCTGATCTATTTTTGTAGGTAATAATAGCATATAATCGAAAAAATAAAATATTTTTGTAGAATAGGTCGAATTCTATAAAAAAAATATTGCATTGTAGATTTTCCTATGTTATATTTATAAATGTCTTAAAGAGGTCCCGTGGTGTAGCGGTTAACATGCCTGCCTGTCACGCAGGAGATCGCCGGTTCGATCCCGGTCGGGACCGCCATTTTATATGAAACTACAGTTCTTATGATTTTTATAAATCATAAGGGCTTTTTTTATTTGTAAAGAGCGCGAACAATCGCCACAAAATCGTTGCGTATCGCCACAACATCGAAAGAAAACGCCGCGAAAACCTGCGGAATCGCCAGTAACCCTATGAAAATGGTGACTACTAAAAAGATGTGCACTAAATCGTTGTCCATTGCATATGTATAGACAGTATGGGTTTTTCCAAGGAAGGACGGAGGGGTGTCCATAGCATGTCGGTTCTTGATATATTGGTTAATCTGTATACTTAAAGTTAGTTGTGGCGTTCCAATTATTGATATAGAGGAATCGAATTCGTATCATTGGCAAAAAAATATGAATGAACATGAATTTGAGCAATTACAGCAAGGGATGAGCTATATGGAAGTAGTTGGAATTGTCGGCGGTAACGCTAGCGAGATGATTCGAAGTGATTATTATCGGTGGAATGATGAAATACTTTTGACGCAAGCATATATTGTTCAATTTAAAGATAACCAATTAGTCAGTAAAGAAGTTATTGCTTTGAAGGGCTATTCAACAAGAGAGTAGACACGTCTTCGATATGGAGGACGTGTTTATTTTTTTGAAAATTAGTCGATGCTTTGAACATTTGCGCATGTTTCGGTAAACTAGAAGTAATGAGCTAGGAGAGGACATAAAGATGAAGTTTGAAAAAATAATGAATTCACTAGAAGATACAGAACACTTTGCCATAAAGCTAGCAAATTTACTGATGGCACAAGATACAATTACGTTAGAAGGCGACTTAGGTGCCGGGAAGACTACATTTACAAAAGCTTTAGCAAAAGGACTAGGTGTCACAAGAACGGTGAATAGCCCTACATTTACGATAGTGAAACAATATGAGGGACGTTTACCTTTTAATCATTTAGATGTTTATCGATTGGCAGAAAGTGATGAGGACCTAGGCTGGGACGAGCTATTTTATGGCGATGCGATATCGGTTGTTGAGTGGGCCCATTTAATAGAACAAGATTTACCTAAAGAGCGTTTAGCCATTGAAATTTATCGTCTTGGTGAAAATGAACGACGATTTGTGTTAATGCCTTATGGCAAGCGATTTGAGGCAATATGTGAGGAGCTAATGAGATGATTTGGTTGGGAATTGAAACAGCGAATGCGCCACTATCTGTAGCCGTTGTGAAAGATGGAAAAGTGATGGCTGAAGTAGTACAAAATATTAAACTAACGCATTCTGCAGGAGCAATGCCAGCGATTGAAACAATTCTAGCGAATGTTGGGGTAAAGCCAAGTGAGTTAGATGCAATTGCTGTATCAGAAGGACCTGGTTCTTACACAGGTGTACGAATTGGTGTGACACTTGCTAAAACATTAGCATGGACGCTACAAAAGCCTTTAGTCGGTGTTTCAAGTTTAAAAGTATTAGCCGCAAATGCAGCGCTTTATGATGGACTAATATGTCCTATTTTTGATGCGCGCCGTGGCAATGTATATACAGCAGTTTATAAAGGGACAGAGCTGGATGTCGTTATAGAAGATTATCATGATCATATCGATGGACTGTTAGGGCGTTTGAAGGCATTAGCTACACCAATATTATTTGTAGGAACCGATGTCGATGTATTTTGGGATAAAATTGTAGAAGTGCTTGGGCAGAACGCATATCGTGCACCTTTGCATGAAGATTTGCCACGGGCGAGTGCAGCCATTCGTTTAGCAAGTACCCAAGCGTTACCAAGCGTAGAAGCAGTTCACCATTTTACGCCGCAATACAAACGTATTGCAGAGGCTGAAGCGAATTGGTTAAAGGAACAAAAGGAGAAAACACATGAGTAGTAATATAATGTATCGGAAAATGGTATCAGAGGATGTTCCAGCGGTATATGCGATTGAACTTGCTACATTCCCTACGCCATGGACATTGGATTCTTTTTACTATGAGATGCATGAAAATCAATACGCACATTATGTTTTAGCGATAGATGAAAGCAATAATATTCTAGGTTTTTGCGGAATGTGGATGGTCATCGATGCAGCGCAAATTACAAATGTTGCTGTTGTTGAATCAGCTCGTGGCCGAGGAATTGGTGAAGGCTTAATGCGCGAAGCGATGCGCATTGCGCGTGAGCATGGCATGGACGTGATGAGTCTAGAGGTACGTGAAACCAACACTGTAGCACAAAATCTTTACCGCAAGCTAGCGTTCCAAGATGGTGGCATACGGAAAGGTTACTATACAGATAACGGGGAGGATGCCCTAGTCATGTGGGTGAATTTATAATGGAAAATCGAGTTATTTTAGCAATTGAATCTAGCTGTGATGAAACGGCAGCTGCTGTTATTCGGAACGGTTGCGAAATTGTTTCGAGTGTAGTAGCTTCACAAATTGAAAGCCACAAGCGTTTTGGAGGCGTTGTACCAGAAATTGCGTCACGTCACCATGTAGAACAAATTACGGTAGTTATTGAAGAGGCGCTTAAACAAGCCGATATGCAGCCATCTGACTTAGATGCAGTAGCTGTGACAGAAGGGCCCGGTCTAGTGGGGGCACTATTAATTGGCATTAATGCGGCAAAGGCGTTTGCGTTTGCCAATAGCTTACCGATTTTAGGTGTGCATCATATTGCGGGTCATATTTATGCAAATGCACTTGTCCAACCAATGGAGTTCCCACTGCTTGCACTTGTAGTATCAGGGGGACATACGGAGCTTGTGTATATGAAAGAACATGGCTCCTTTGAAGTCATCGGAGAAACGCGTGATGATGCAGCGGGAGAAGCTTATGACAAAGTAGCTCGCGTATTAGGGTTACCTTATCCTGGTGGTCCTCGTATAGATCAGCTAGCGCATGAAGGGCAAGAAGCTGTTGCTTTCCCACGTGTCTGGCTTGAAGAAGACAGCTATGATTTTAGCTTTAGCGGTTTAAAATCAGCTGTTATTAACTATAAGCATAATATGGATCAGCGTGGTGAGGAGATTTCCCCAACGGCTGTTGCAAAAGGTTTTCAAGAAAGTGTAGTAGAAGTACTAACAGCTAAAACATTGCGTGCGGCACGCGAATATAAAGTGAAGCAAGTTATCGCGGCTGGTGGAGTAGCTGCTAACAAGGGTTTACGCGCATCACTTGAAGCAGTATTTGCTAAAGAGGGAATTCCTTTTTTTGTACCACCATTGAAATTGTGTACAGACAATGCGGCAATGATAGGTGCTGCTGCAACACCGATGTTTGAAGCAGGCATTCGTGGAAATATGATGATGAATGGTCGCCCTGGTATGGAATTAAAATCTTGGGTTGAATAACGTAAAGAGGTGCTCAGTGTTGTTTCTGAGTTACCTCTTTTTTGTGTTGATAAAATAGTAAATAAAGCTAGAAAATAGATGCTTAATGTAGAAAAATATAAATAGACAAATTTTTCAGAAAATTATCCACAGGGACCTGTGAAAAAGTGTGTAAAAAAACTGCGAACATTCGTACTTATGCACATTCTGTGGATAACTTGTGTATAAGTTGTGATTATTCTATATATAGTAGCGGTTTTTACACAAAACTATGTGGATTAATTAATTTGTAATTGTGGACAGTGTGGAAAAGTCTGTTGATATGTTGATATTACTAGTTTCATAGTGTGTATAAAGTTGTGGGCATTTTTTGTCGAAAAATAGCACTTGACCAATATATATGAAAAATGAAGGCGAGTAAAGAAAAAAAGCCATATGACATTAAGTCCTTTTCCATTGAGATCACATACTGCTGTTGATTTCCGCTACGGGCGGACGCTTTCCGCGGGCACACACGTAAGCCGCAACCCTCGCTTACGCGCGGTTTGTTGCGTCTTACGTTCTGTGCGTTCCCGCAGGAGTCGTCGCCCTCCGCTCCAATCAACTCGTGTCGCCTACTAAGTAATAAAGCTTAGGCAGTCATTATGAATAAATACAAACATCCATATTTAAATAAAGGATGATGGAAATAGCCGTCGATTTCCGCTACGGACGGGCGCTTTCCACGGGCACACCGTAAGCCGCAACCCTCGCATACGCGCGGTCTGCCCTCGTCTTACGTTCTGTGCGTTCCCGCAGGAGTCGCCGCCCTTCGCTCCAATCAACTTAATAAAAGGCATCAAGAACGGTCTGTTTCTTGATGCCTTTTGTCGACACTCTGTAGCCATATGATATGAAATATGGCTTTGCGAGAGATTATAAAATAATATTGTCTAATTCTTCATTTAGCTCAAGCCATTCCATTTCAATGACTTCATGCTGTTCTTTGACAGTAGCTAACTCATTTTGCAGTTGTGTAATTTTCTCGTGGTCTGTGAAAATGGCAGGATCACAAAGTGCTTCTTCTAAATGAGCGATTTCTGCAGAAGCCTTTTGCATGTTGACTTCTAGCTCTTCAATCGTTCTTCTAATTTGGCGTTCGCGCTTTTTTGCCTCTTTATCGATTGTAGAAGTAGAGGTCTTTTCTGCTGCTGCTGTTTGTAGCTGCGGCTGAGCAGCTGCTTTCATTTGAGCGATTTCGTACAGTTCTTGCTTTTTCTCAAGATAATAATCATAATCGCCTAAATACTCAAAAGAGCCTTCGCCCGACAGCTCGACAACTTTCGTAGCAATTCGATTAATGAAATAGCGGTCATGCGATACGAAAAGAAGTGTACCAGGATAGTCGATTAACGCGTTTTCCAATACCTCTTTACTATCTAAGTCTAGGTGATTGGTCGGCTCATCGAGAATTAAGAAATTCGCCTTTTGCATCATTAATTTTGCCAATGCTAGTCGAGCCTTCTCGCCACCGGATAAGGAGTTAACAGCTTTGTCTACATCTTCGCCGCTAAATAAAAAGCGACCAAGTACGGTGCGAATATCCTTTTCATTCAACAGTGGCCATTCATCCCATAACTCTTTTAACACGCTTTTATTGCTAGATAGTTTTGCTTGTTCTTGATCGTAATAGCCAATTTGGACATTTGTACCATAACGAATTTCTCCTGCAAGCGGGGACAAATCTTTAACAATCGTTTTTAATAAGGTTGATTTGCCAACACCGTTTGGTCCAACGAGTGCAATGCGATCTTCACGAAACGTACGTAATGTAATGCCGCTAGATATTTGTTTATCACCGTAGCCGACAGCTAATGAGTCGATTGATAGCACATCGTTGCCACTTTGTCGCTCGATTGTAAAGCCGAAGCTAGCAGACTTTTCATCACCGTCAGGAGAATCCATCCATTCTGTACGTTCAAGCATTTTGCGACGGCTTTGTGCCATTTTAGTCGTCGAAGCACGTGCGATATTTTTTTGAATAAATTCCTCTAACTTTGCTTTCTCATCTTGCTGGCGTTCAAACATTTTGACATCGCGTTCATAGTTTTTCGCCTTTTCCTCTAAATAAGCACTGTAGTTTCCAGTATATTTTGTGACACGATGACGGGAAACTTCGTAGACAATGGAGACAACCTGGTCTAAGAAGTAACGGTCATGGGATACAATTAAAATAGCGCCCTCATAGCCTTTTAAATAAGTTTCTAACCAAGAAAGTGTTTCGATATCTAAATGGTTGGTCGGCTCATCGAGAATTAATAAATCAGGCTTACTTAATAGAAGCTTAGCAAGAGCTAAGCGAGTGCGCTGTCCGCCTGACAAGGAGCTAATGGCTTTTTCATAATCCTCCGGGTAAAATTGCATACCGTGAAGCACAGAACGCGTATCAGATTCGTATTGGTAGCCTCCAGCATCTTTAAAATCATGCTGTAATTGGTCATATTCGGACATGACTTTAGCATACATATCTGGATTATCGTAAACAGCTGGATCAGCCATTTGCTGTTCAAGGGAACGTAACATTTTTTCTTGCCCAAGGAGAGGTTCGAAAATTGTCATCATTTCGTCCCAAATAGACAATGTTGAATTTAGACCAGCATGTTGTTCTAAATAGCCAACTTGTACACCCTTAGGAATAATGATATCGCCAGAATCATAAGACATTTGACCAGCGATGATTTTTAGTAAAGTAGATTTACCAGCACCGTTACGTCCTACTAATGCCACACGATCACGGTGTTGAACTTCTAGTTTGACACCACTTAAAATTTCATCTGCGATAAAGGATTTATATAGTTGATTGACTTGTAATACAATCATTCATGACACCTCAATTCATTCTTAGTGTAAAGGATGGGAGAATTGCTTGCAATGCCAGTGCTTTACTTATTCCAAGCGGTCATGTAAGATTGAAACGATTTCTCTTTAGTTAATGGCGTAAAAAACGCCATTAACTAAAGGGAAATCCTCCAGTTGGTGTTATAATTTTAAAAAGTTCACCACTGCAATATGTAGGGGGAAGTGAAGGAAAATACCTCGGCAAATATCACAAAATATAAGATGAGCTTTTCAAGGAAGCTTGAACAAATCTTTTGTCTTAGCATGTTTCAAAAAGAGTTTCAAATACGCTTAGGAGTATTTGAATTGTTTAAATAAGGAGGAAAAAGTTTGAAACAAGAAGTGAAAATTCCACAAGCTACAACAAAAAGACTTCCTCTTTACTATCGATTTATCCAAAACTTTGCACAAGAAGGAATGGAGCGTATTTCATCGAAGGAATTGAGCGAAGCGATGAAAATTGATTCTGCCACGATTCGTCGTGATTTTTCTTATTTTGGTGCGCTTGGGAAAAAGGGATATGGCTACGATGTTCAACATCTTTTGAATTTCTTTAGCCAAACACTTGATCAGCATGAAACTACTAAAGTCGCGTTAATCGGTGTAGGGAATTTAGGGAATGCATTTTTAAAGTATAATTTCCAAAAAAATCATAACACGCATATTGTCGTTGCGTTCGACTCGAAGGCACCAAAGGAAGGGAAGATGATTAGCAATATTCCTGTTTATCATCCCGATTTATTAGAGGAAAAGTATGCTGAATATGGCGCAGACCTTGCGATTTTAACAGTATCTTCGCGCTCTGCCCAGAAGATGGCTGATCGACTAGCCGCAATGAATGCAAAAGGTATTTTAAACTTTACGCCAGAACGTATAACAGTACCTGATTCTATGAAGTTATTAACAATAGATTTGTCAGTTGAATTACAAGCGCTTATTTATTTAATACGAAATAGCGATAAATGAGGCATTCACAATTTTGTAAACAGTTACAAATGATGGCGTTTAATCTGTCGAAATATATTCGCCAAATGAAAAAAATTGAGTTAAAATGATAGTTATAAGAGGAGGTGGCTGAAATGGTTGTGCACTTAAGTGCTTTTACACCAGTTAGCCTAGTTATTATCGGCGTGGTTGCAATTTTAATATTCGGACCAAAGAAATTACCAGAGCTAGGTAAAGCAATGGGTTCTACACTTCGCGAGTTTAAAAATGCAACAAAAGGTCTAGCTGATGACGATGATGATACAAAAAAGAACGTAATTGAACATAAAGAAAACGATAACGTTAAGTAAGTTAAGGATGTCAATAATATGAATCCAAGAGAATTAACAGTTGTAGAGCATTTAGAAGAACTAAGAAAACGGCTCTTTATTTGCGCTGTTTTCTTTGTATTTGCACTTATCATAGGTTTTTATCTAGCCAAACCATTTATTAAGTATATTCAACTTAGTAAAGAAGCAGAGCAACTAACTATGAATGCATTCAATGTGACCGATCCCCTTGTTATCTATTTACAAGTGACAGTCGCCATTGCATTTGTTATAAGTTCACCGTTGCTGCTTCATCAAATTTGGTTGTTTATCACACCAGGTTTACATGAGACAGAACGTAAGGCTACTTTAAAATATATTCCTTATTCGTTTATTCTATTTTTAGCAGGCGCTTCATTTTCTTATTATATTTTATTCCCGTATGTCATGCACTTTATGATGGGCTTATCTGCGGATTTAGATATTAAACAAACAATTGGGATTAACGCATATTTTTCATTTTTGTTTCGCCTTGTCATGCCGTTCGGTATCATTTTTCAATTACCTGTTGTGACGTTATTTTTAGCGCGTTTAGGGATATTAAATCCTGATTTAATGGTGAAATTCAGAAAATATGCATATTTCGGCTTAGTCGTTATTGCGGTATTTCTAGCACCACCAGACTTTATTTCAAACGTCATCGTTGCTATTCCTCTCTTTGTCATTTATGAGATTAGTATTATCATTGCGCGTAGAGGCTACCGTAAATTTCTACAAGCAGAAGCATTGCAATTAGAGGAAGAGCGCAAAGAAGCAGAACGTGAGCAAGTTGAGCGTTTATTAGCTGAGCAAAGACGGCAAATTGAAGAAATGAATGACTAAGAAAAAGAGCTAGGCACATATGTTTTAGTAAATTTCTTCTATGTTAAATGTGTGAACCTTAGCTATCCTTTCTTTTGCAATCAAAAAAAATAAACGAAAAAACTAGTTGATGGTAGCGAAGGCGGTGACTCCTGCTCAGAATGCACACAGCGTAAGACGCAACAATCCGCGCGTAAGCGAGGGTTGCGGCTTACGTGTGTGCCCGCGGAAAGCACCGCCGTAGCGTACATCAACGGCATAGTAAAAAAGTGTTAGATTGATTATAATCAATCTAACACTTTTTCTCTTTTTGTCCCGGACTTTTTATTGCATTTTTTGCATTTCCTCAAGAAACTTTTGTAAAGGTTCTGCGTAAAATTGTACGAGCGTTACAAAGCCATTTAGCATAACGTGTGCAATAATTGATGTCCAAATCCGTTTTGTTTTGTGGTATAGGAAAGCGAAGATTAGACCACAAATGGTATATAACAGGATATGTGAAAAATCAAAATGGATTAAAGCAAAGAAAATGGCACTAACAATAGCGGCTACCCAGAAATTCGTCGTTTGAACAAGCGAACCGAAAATAACACGACGAAAGACAAACTCTTCTAAAATTGGGCCAAAAACAACAATCGCTAAAATAGCTATTGGTGCACCTTTGGCAATTGCCACAATATCGGCAGTATTTTGTGAGCCACCTTCAATTCCAAACACAGTCATTTCAATAGCGGCTCCGATCATTTGCCCGAAGAACACAAGGAAGAAACCGATGATTCCCCACATGATGGTAAGTGGAATAGACTCCTTTTTACCTTGATAAACATCCCAAAACGCTTTGTCGCGATTCGTTAAAATCAAACTGATAATTAATGCAATGGCAAAGCTGAGCGCAATGTACCATCCTTGCGTAATAGGCGCTGCTTGTGCGTGAGGTAAACCCGTTGTACTCATCACAAATTTATGAAACGGTAAAAGCAACCACTTTCCTGATAATTGCATGATAATGTAAACGATTAACACATAGAGAGCTGTTTTTTTATGCTTTACGCCTTTTATAGAATTAGTCACAGTCAAAATCCTTTCCATTTTTAAGCTTCCTTTCTATTGTAGAGGAATATGGAAAGAAAACAAAATTTTTCGAAGTTCTCGCTTGCAAAAAAACAATGGATTGATTATCATAATAAATGTATTAGCACTCAGCTATATAGAGTGCTAATAAACTTTCAACAATTATTTCATTAATAGGAGGTTGTTTTACTTGTTAAGACCACTAGGAGATCGTATTGTCATCGAACTAATCGAGGTAGAAGAAAAATCTGCATTTGGGATTGTACTACCAGACTCTGCAAAAGAAAAACCACAAGAAGGTAAAGTAGTAGCAGTTGGGACAGGTCGTGTTTTAGAAAACGGACAACGTGTAGAGCTTGACGTTAAAGTTGACGACCACATTATTTTCTCAAAATACGCAGGTACAGAAGTTAAATATGAAGGCAATGAATACTTAATCTTACGCGAAAGCGATATTCTTGCAATTATTGGATAATTATTAGTATATGAATCAAGCTTAACGAATATTCCATTTCAGGAGGGTAAATTCAAATGGCAAAAGATATTAAATTCTCAGAAGAAGCACGTTCATTAATGCTTCAAGGTGTAGATAAATTAGCAAACGCAGTGAAAGTGACATTAGGTCCTAAAGGGCGTAACGTCGTGTTAGAAAAAAAATTCGGTTCTCCATTAATTACAAATGATGGTGTAACAATTGCGAAAGAAATTGAACTTGAAAATCCATATGAAAACATGGGTGCAAAATTAGTAGCAGAAGTTGCTTCTAAAACAAATGAAATTGCTGGTGATGGTACAACAACAGCAACAGTTCTTGCACAAGCCATTATTCGTGAAGGTTTGAAAAACGTAACAGCTGGTGCAAACCCTGTTGGCATCCGTAAAGGTATCGACAAAGCGGTAGCAGCTGCACTTACAGAATTACATGCTATTTCTCGTCCGGTAAGCAACAAAGAAGAAATTGCACAAGTTGCGGCAATTTCAGCAGCTGATGACGAAGTAGGCCAACTAATTGCAGAAGCAATGGAACGTGTTGGTAATGACGGTGTTATCACAATCGAAGAATCGAAAGGCTTCACAACTGAATTAGATGTAGTGGAAGGTATGCAATTCGATCGTGGGTATGCATCTCACTATATGGTAACAGATACAGATAAAATGGAAGCTGTTCTTGAGAACCCATACATTTTAATTACAGATAAAAAAATTACAAATATCCAAGAAGTATTACCGTTATTAGAACAAGTGGTACAACAAGGTCGTCCACTTTTAATGATCGCTGAAGACGTTGAAGGTGAAGCTCTTGCAACACTTGTTGTAAACAAACTTCGTGGTACATTCAACGCTGTAGCAGTAAAAGCGCCAGGATTCGGTGATCGTCGTAAAGCAATGCTTGAAGACATCGCTATCTTAACAGGTGGTCAAGTTATTACTGAAGAGTTAGGTTTAGACCTTAAAACGGCTGATATTACTTCACTTGGCCGTGCAGCAAAAGTTGTTGTAACAAAAGATAACACAACAATCGTAGAAGGTGTTGGCGGTGCAGATGCAATCGAAAGTCGCGTTGGTCAAATCCGTGCACAACTTGCTGAAACAACTTCAGAGTTCGATAAAGAAAAATTACAAGAGCGCCTAGCTAAATTAGCTGGTGGTGTAGCAGTGATTAAAGTTGGTGCTGCAACAGAAACAGAACTAAAAGAACGCAAACTTCGCATTGAAGATGCACTAAACTCAACACGCGCAGCAGTTGAAGAAGGTATCGTTTCAGGTGGTGGTACTGCACTACTAAACGTCTACGCTGCAGTTGAAAAAGCAGCGGATGCAGTGGATGGCGATGTAGCAACTGGTGTGAAAATTGTACTTCGTGCATTAGAAGAGCCAGTTCGTCAAATTGCAAACAATGCAGGTCTTGAAGGATCAATCATTGTAGATCGTCTAAAACGCGAGGAAATCGGAGTAGGTTTCAACGCAGCAACAGGCGAGTGGGTAAACATGATGGAAGCGGGCGTAGTAGACCCAGCAAAAGTAACACGCTCAGCACTACAAAACGCAGCATCTGTAGCAGCCTTATTCTTAACAACAGAAGCGGTTGTAGCAGATATTCCAGAACCAGCAGCACCAGGCATGCCTGATATGGGCGGCATGGGTGGCATGGGCGGTATGATGTAAGCCTTTCATAGAGAAGGATTACAAAACTTTAAAGGTCAATGATTTTGCCATTAGAGAGCCATAAGTGTTCGTCAATTAAAATATAAAAGAAAAACCACTTCTTATAATGTTACATTATGAGGAGTGGTTTTTTCTATGCAATGAAAAAGCCTTTAGTACTTGGCATACGAAATTGCGTATCTTACTTAAAACAAGCAATGATAACTTAATTTCTGGAAGGTTGGTATGCACATTGCTATATAGTTATCTGAGGGTTTCCTTCTGTTTGGAGAGATAATCATACGTACGAATGTCATATTGGACAACAATAAGAAAATCTTAAGAATTGGTGCATGCGTTTGTTAAGATTTACTTAGTATTATATCCTTAGACGAATCCTAAGGAGATGGAGGAGTGAATGTAGTTGAACATTTTGATTTGTGATGATGATAAAGAAATTGTCAGGGCGATTAGCGTTTACTTAGAAAATGAGGGCTACAAAGTTTTCAAAGCTTACAATGGGATAGAGGCAATCGAACTTATTCGAGAGCATGTTATACACTTAATTATTATGGATATTATGATGCCCAAAATGGATGGCATTACAGCGACAATGAAAATTCGGCAAGATCATATGATTCCGCTAATTATGCTGTCTGCTAAATCGGAGGATTATGATAAAATTCTCGGTTTAAATATTGGTGCAGATGATTATATGGCTAAGCCATTTAATCCGTTAGAGCTTGTCGCGCGAGTGAAATCACAGCTAAGAAGGTATACGTCATTTGGTAGTCTCGAAGTAAGTAGCCATGTGTTTCAAACGGGGGGGCTTATGATTGATGATGAAAAGAAAGTCATTACGGTGGATAAAGAAACGGTACATTTAACCCCAGTGCAGTATAAAATTTTAAAGCTACTGACAGCCAATACGGGGAAAGTATTCACAATTGAAGAGATTTATGAAAAGGTATGGAATGAAAGTGCCATTAATCCAGAGAATACAGTAGCGGTACATATACGGAAAATACGCGAAAAAATTGAAATTAATCCGAAAGAGCCGAAGTATTTAAAAGTTGTATGGGGAGTGGGATATAAAGTTGAGAAATATTAGTCATGCACTGATTACGAAAGTATTTCTGTTTTTGATTGCCATCGCGTGTTTAACGGGTATGGCGAAAGTAATCATCAACATGGAATTAGATGAAGTTCATCTGAGCAGCATCAACCAAGATCATTATTTTGAAAGTATAGCATTTGCTGATGAAAGCTATAGTCTTATTAGTTCGCTAGCGCAATTAATTGGACAATATAAAAGTGAAGAATATATTTTAAGCGGTAAGGCACTTACAAAAGAAGATACTACAGACATTGAAGAACAATTATATGATGATTTTCAGTATTCATCCAAATATAATCCGAATTTGACTGAAATAGAATATAGACGCCTGTTTCAAGAAGAATATGCGGATGAATTGAAAAGTGAAAAAGAAGAACGCATGAGACAACAAGTACGGGTGTTTTACCGTTTACTCAACACATTAGAAACATCTGAAGGAATTGTCTATTACGCAAGCGACGGTGAACATGTATTTTCGAATAGTGAACTAAATAAAAAAGAGCAATTTACATCGTTTGATGCGTATATGCTATTTGGGAATTATCAACAAAAGTTTTATCCGAATGAAATGAAAGAAAATAAATACTTAGATTACATTACACAAGAAGTTGACAACTTAAATCCAAAAACAGACGTTATTTATGTGGCCTATCAAGAATCCTATCTCCAGCCAAAAGTGAAGGAATGGGAAGAAAATAAAGCGGTTGCGAAACGTTATCTCAATGAATTCATTGTTTATATAGCAGGGTTTATTGTTTCGTTTGCTTATTTAATCATGATTATCGGAAGAACATCATTTAAAGATAAAGAAGTCCATCTTCATGTCATTGATAAACTATATAATGATGTCAATCTTGTCATCGTTGGTTGTTTAACAGCGTTGTGGGTAGCACTCGTTATGGAAGTGTTGCGTGAAATGTATATACTGCTGACGATACCTATTTTTATCATTGTATTACTGTTGATTTTATCGCTCGTCAAGCATATTAAAAATAGATCACTACTTCAACATACGCTTATCTATCAAATACTCAAAAAAATTTTTAGTGCAATAAAACATGTTTATGATAATGGTAATATGGCTGTGAAAATCGTACTGCTTGTTATTGGGTATCCGCTAGTAGTTGTAGCAACGTTTTTCATGTTTCCTATTACGCTTGGTCTAGCCGCTTGGTTTGCGTTGAAAAAGGTCAAGGCATTCAATCGCATTAAAGAGGGCGTAGAGCAAATTAAAAACGGAGACCTTCAGCATCGAATTGAAGTAGATGGCAAAGGCGAGTTTAGCCAACTGGCAGCGAATATTAATAGTATTACGGATGGCTTAAAGAAATCGGTGAATAGTGAGATGAAGAGCGAGCGCTTAAAAACAGAGCTGATTACAAATGTTTCGCATGATATCCGGACGCCTTTAACGTCGATTATTACGTATGTCGATTTATTAAAAATAGAAAAAGACCCTGATTTAATTGCAGAATATATAGACGTATTAGATCAAAAATCCAAAAGGCTGAAGTACTTAACAGATGACTTGTTTGAAGCGGCAAAAGCGTCCAGTGGCACGATGCCTGTACAGTTAGAACGAATTGATATCGTATCTTTACTAAAGCAAGGAATTGGCGAAATGGATGAGAAAATTGAAGCGTCATCCTTAAACTTTAAGTTGGCCCATCCTACAGAAAAAGTGTATGTTAAGGCGGATGGTAAACTGTTATGGCGCTCTATTGAGAACTTATTCTCCAATATTTTCAAATACGCCTTGCCCGCCTCAAGGGTATATATTGATGTAGAAGATTTGGGTAATGAATTACTCGTGACGTTTAAAAATATTTCAGCCTATGAATTAAACATTTCAGCGGATGAGTTAATGGAACGTTTTACACGAGGGGATGAATCTAGATCAAGTCAAGGTAGCGGATTAGGTTTGTCAATTGCGGAAAGTCTTATTCACCTCCAGCACGGCAAATTTTTAGTGCAAGTAGATGGCGATTTATTTAAGGTGATGATCTACTTACCGAAATTTCCAAATGAATAATATAGCGAAGGAATAGGATGCGTAACTGTGTCCTATTCTTTTGTTGTTGGTTAAGCAATAATTTTTTCTTGTTTTTGAAAACTTTGACTTACGTAACTAATTTCGTTATAATTCGTGATGTATTAAAAAATGCTGTTAGGAGGATATGAACATGGCACTACGATTCCCAACTTTGAACCAGTAATTGAATACGGTCAAAGGCTCTGTTTGTGTATGCAGAGTAAACGGGATTAGTCTGTCCTTCTTTAATATTTTTTATATCAATTGTAAAATCATCACAGTAATTAAATATGTAAGATAGAAAGGCGACTTGTTCTTCCTTTCTTTATTTTTGTCTATTTAACCTTTTAATTAGGTTTAGCAAAAGCAGGCTTATTGTACCTGCTGACAGTTTAATGAATATGGATGGGTCTTTCCCTTTACTTTTAATATCACAGGCAGGTGCTTGTGATTTTTTCATTTTTGAGGGGAAACAATATGATAAAGCTCGAAAAATAATATGCTAGTTAGGAGAAATTAAATGGATCAAAATCAATCGATCAAATATGAGTTCCTGTCACAGGATCCAAATGTTAAAACTTTACCGATCATGCTGTCGTTAATTATCGGTGCATTCTTTGCTGTTTTAAACGAAACATTGTTAAACATTGCATTAACGACTTTAATGCATGAATTTCACATTACATTACCAACTGTGCAATGGATGGCAACAGGGTTTATGCTCGTTATGGGTGTAGTTATTCCGATTTCGGCCTTGATGTTGCAGTGGTTTACAACGCGGCAATTGTTCATTGGCGTAATGGTGACGTTCACTATCGGCACCATTATTTGTGCCATTGCACCTAGCTTCCCTGTTCTACTAGTAGGGCGTTTAATTCAAGCGGTTGGAACAGGTCTGTTAATGCCGATTATCTTTAATGTCTTTTTATTATTATATCCACCAGAAAAGCGCGGGAAAATTATGGGCATTGTCGGTTTGATCTTTACGTTTGCGCCGGCAATTGGCCCAACTTTATCAGGGGTTATTGTTGAATATTTAGGGTGGCGCTATTTATTCATTATTGTTATTCCTTTTGCCTTATTTTCAATCGCCTTTGCTTCAAAATATTTAACAAATATTTCAGAAGTCACAAAACCGAAAATCGATTTTCTATCTATCATCTTTTCAACAATTGGTTTCGGAGCAATTATTTATGGCTTTAGTGCGGCTGGAGAAAAAGGCTTCCTAAGTTCAAGTGTATTCGTTACCATTATCGTCGGTATTATTGGCGTTGTACTATTCTCACTCAGACAATTTAAGCTGAAAGAGCCGGTGATGGATTTACGCGTATTTAAATATCCAATGTATACACATGCAGTATTTATGTTTGTCATTATTATAATGGCGATGTTTGCATCGGAAATCATTTTGCCAATCTTTATGCAAGGTCCATTAGCTTTGACAGCTGCAGCAGCAGGACTCGTTTTATTACCTGGTAGCTTATTAAACGGGTTGATGTCGCCGTTTATGGGGCAATTATTCGATAAATTTGGCCCTCGCGTCTTAATGATTCCTGCTACGATTGTTTTAAGTGGTACAGTATTTACGTTAAGTAAGTTAACAGCGGAAACACCGATTTGGATCATCGTAGTATGCTATATTTTATTAATGATTAGCGTCTCTGCTATTATGATGCCGGCTCAAACAAATGGTTTAAACCAATTGCCGAAACCTTTATATCCGCATGGTACGGCAGTCATGACAACTTTACAGCCTGTTGTAGGGGCGATTGGTGTTGCTGTATTTATTAGTATTATGAATGCTAGACAAAATCACTTTTTAACAAAAGCAGCCAATCCTAGTGATCCGGCTACAATGAGCCAAGCGATGGTCGCTGGTGTAGAACTTGTTTATTTAATCGCTTTTGTTATCACAATTATCGCGATTATTTTGTCATTTACCGTTTATCGTGCAGTTCCAAAAGAAATGATTGAAACGGAAATAGATACGAAATCTTAATATAAGAATCGAGGCTTCTCATTAGTTATTGTAACTTTTGAGAAGTTTTTTTGAGTGCCTTTTTGAGTGCCAGGCACCCAAACAATTCTGAATTTTTAACGTATTAATAAACGGTGTATTTATGTATGAGATGTTTTTTGTTACAGTCTATATAGTAATATTATGGGAAAATAAAGGGGCTGAATGAATGGAATTGATTATACTGCTCGGGGTCATTATTAGTTTTATTTTATTTTTACAAAAAAAGCGTTCCTTTCAATTTGGTTTATCTCCTAATGAATTAGAGTTAAAGCCGATGAAAGGGCTAAAAAAGCTAAATGACCAGTTGGAACGCTCTCTTCATAGAAGGTATATGGACAATGTGGAAGAAAGGGTAAGGGCAAATAATTATTTAAAAGAAAATGAGTATGAGTGGCGTCTGCTCGATTTAAAGCGTTATTTTATACTGACAGCTCTTTTAAAAGAATCACCGATGTTTAGCGACAAAGTTGATGAATTGTGGCATCAAATGCTTATGTTTACGCGTGAGTATGATGAGTTTTCGAAGAACTATTTAGGAACAACACTTCATCACAGTCCCAATGTTAATGTAGCGCCTAATCCAGATTTACGTGGTTTTTTTGATTGGGTATATGCTGAACTATTTTTCATTAGAAATGAAAACATTCATCTATATAAGGGCTTTTTCAAACATCCTGTGCATCCAAATATTATTGAGGAGTTTAACACTTTACCGGAAGATGCGCTACTAGATTGCTATTTTAAGCGTGATACGAACAATATGACGACAATCCTCGCACTTATTTCTTCGATGAAGAAAAGAGCGAAAGGCAATAAAGATTATGAAAAAAACGTTATACGAGAAATGATGAAAAAGAGTAAGACGCAGCAAAATTACAATATGATGCTCGTTCCATTTTTATCGGTCTCGTATTTTCATTACGATGAGTTTGCAAGTTATATGGCAATAAGCAACAGCAGTTCATCAAGTTGTACTAGTTGCGGTTCGGCAAGCTCCTGTAATTCCTGTACGTCCGATAGTTCCTGCTCAAGCTGCGGCGGGGGAGGCGATTAAACAGGGTGCTTTTAAGTAAGTAATGTACTGCTTAAAACTTATGTACGTATGTTGACTTAGAGTCACTCGAAGGTGATATACTGCCATACAATGAGGGGGGCTTATAGTGAACAACGTAATGAAAAATGCCGAGCAGCAACAAGCGCAGGCAGTGATTGTCGGTGCTTCGCTTTCAGGACTAATGACTGGGATTGCGCTTGCACAAGAGGGGTTGCACGTCACAATAGTAGAGAAGGTGGAAGAAAATCGACGTGGTGGTTCGGGATTGCGGGTGAATGGTGAAACATTTGGACAATCGAAAACGGAAAAGCTACTCAAACAACTGGTGTCTAAAGGCGAAAGTTCTGTACAGTTGTGGTCATCCATTGAATCTCGTTTACGCGCGGAAGTGCAAAGCGATTCGAGAATAGATTTACGCTATAATATGCGCGTTGTCGCATTGGAACAGGACGAAGACAAGGCCTGGGCGATAACTGATAATGGGCAAATGATAGCAGGGGATATTTTAATTGGTGCGGATGGCCATAACAGTCAAGTGAGGGGCTATATTGCACCGCATAAACCGCATGCTACATATGCGGGGTATATGGGATGGATTGCTTCGATGAGTGAGGATGACTTACCGAAACCTCTTCCATCTCACTATGAAGGGCCAGCGGTAGAAATGTTTGATAGTTACAATGGTTTTAAGTTTGGCTCTATTATTGAAAGAGACGATAGTTCTTCTAATGCCGGGAGCCGAAGAATTGGTTGTACTTGGTATGATAATAAGCGAAGTGACATGCTTCGTGCTCTAGGTTGTGTAGATGGGATGGTAGTGCGTCATTCATTGAATGGTTCGGATGTTCCTCAACAAACATTAAGTGAACTAGCGGAACAAGCTTCATATTGGCCGGAGCCGTGGCGATCAGCGGCGTTGTATGCAATTCAATCACAAACATTAATCGGAATTCCAATTAAAGAATATGTTCCAGAGCGTCTTGTAAAAGGGCGAATGGCGCTTGTAGGCGATGCCGCGCATGTACCTGCTCCTGTAACGGCTAGTGGTTTTAATGAATCGCTTCAAGATGCAGTAGCTTTAGGAAAGTGCGTGGCACAGGGCATGCAAGGACAAAAAGCCGTTCAAGCGTTGGCGAAATACGAGTCTCTTCGCTTGGAGAAAGTACGGCAAATGGTTCAATCTGGACAATTTTATAGCGCTTCATTTGGTCGTCCATAATAAGGAGGTAGTACGATGTACACTGTAAAAGAAGTGGCACAACGACTTGAAATGAATGAACATACAGTCCGCTACTATACGGACCAAGGATTAGTTCCAAGTTTGAAGCGAGACAATCATAATATACGTTTATTTGATGAGGCTTCGGTACGGTGGCTTTTATGTGTAAAGCATTTAAGACATTGTGGTATGCCGATAGAAGAGATAAAAACATATATTAACCTATGCCAAAAAGGGGATTCAACCGTGCGAGAGCGCTACGATATTATGCGTAAGCAACAGACAGTTGCGCTAGCTCAATTGGAGGAAGCGCAACATCGTGTAGCCTATATTGAAGAAAAGGCGAGCAATTATTTGCAAATGATCAATGGGCGAGAAAAGACACGGTAAAGTTAAGGACTGTCATTTCTAGTAGCCTTCTGTAATTAAAGTAAGCTGTATCTTATTGGATTAGTGCTATTCCAATAAGATACAGCTTATTTGTTAACGCATTATTAGTTTTATAAGGAAATTTCAACTAGCGCTCGTTAATCTTCTTCAACCTTAAGCGCTTCATATTGAAAACCTCGATAGACGTAGTTTTGTTTTTGATACATTTCTCTCGGTGTATCTTCACCATCAGCTACTAATATAACGATTTTATCAGGGAATTTTTGCATTACATATTGTTGTAGTTGAGAGCCTATCCCTTTACGTTGAAAGGCTTCAAGTACAAATAAATTATCAATTTCAACTGTCTTTTCTTGCTCAATTAGTTCCGTAGAGCCAACGGGTATGCCGTCATAGTAGGCTAAGAGTTGGTGTTTATGTGCATCATGAAATTGGCGTTTTAGCAAAGCTTGTTTTTCGGTAGCGAAATTTTCGCCATATTTTAAATCTTCCTCATACTGTAGCTTTAAAAACGCCTCTAAGTTTTCTTCTGTTACGGGCTGAACTTTGACATGATGGTGGACGCTCGTTGGAAAATGGCGCGGCTCGATTGTATATAATTCTAAAAAACCAATGTCATAGTTTGCTGCAGTTAAATACTGTTGAACATCACTCGAAATTTTCTCGTTAGCTGGGAAGATAAATTTTAAATGCTGTTGATTATGTTTTTGATGAAAGGTACGCAGCATCTGCTCCAATTCTTTAAATATCGATAATGATGGCATCGTTTTAAATAGAATGTAATTGCTATCATATCGACTTAACATTTCTGGATAATGAACATGTTGATAAACGTCATTTTCAAAGATAATATGTCCAATTTTCTCTATATGATCAAATGTAATGTTGCGCATTGTATAGCTCCTTTGCCTTGTAAATGGGTAAATTTAGAAACCCTTTTGCAGTAATTATGGACGCAATCGTGTTTTTTAACAAGTAGCAATCTCGGATGTCGGATTAGAAGTAAATGACAAAAAGGCTCTCCATAACGGAACGTATGGAAAGCCTTTTCTTGTTAGCGTGGGTTACCAAAGATTCCAGGTAAAATATTAGGTAGCCCTGGAGGTAGTATTGGAGGGAGCCCCGGTAATTGACCACCAGGATATGGCATAGGCGGGAACGGTTGTGGGTATGGACGTGGCGGGTATGGCTGTGGCGGATATGGCTGCGGTGGGTAAGGTTGTGGCGGGTATGGACGTGGTGGATAAGGTTGCGGTGGATAAGGCTGTGGATATGGTGGTGGGTAAGGAGGATATGAGCCGCCGCCAGGAGGGTAACCTGTCCCTGCTGCGGTAATTTGGTTCACATCAACTGTTATCACTTGACCAGAGTCTAATTGAATTTCAGCAGTTCTTCCGTTTTTTCCAAATGTTCGAATCAATGTGCCGGAATACGTACCAGTAGGGAGCGTAACCCATATTTTCATACCGGGTCGGAATTGCTCATTAAAATCTTCCGGTGCTAATCGAGGATAGACCAATGAAACACACCTTTCTTCATTTTCTTCTCTAACATATGTCCCGTATTGTATTTGTCATAGGCAAATGGCTCAATTGGAAAATAAGAATGAGACGCTATAATTAAAATTGTTATAAAATATATCAATTTTAATTATAATAGAAAGAAAAGACTTAAAGGATGTTTCGATGGCTATTATCAAAATGAAAAAAATAAAAGTACAAAATTTAAGGAATGTTCGTAATGGTGAACTGACATTAGCGGTGGACTTTGCTTCCCTTAATACAGCTAATGTGGTGGGCATTTATGGGCAAAACGGTTCTGGAAAAACGACAATCGTTGATGCATTTAGTTTGTTGAAAACAATTATTTCTGGGTGGATTGCTGAAGTTAAATTACCATCGCAAGACAAGCGCTTAATTATGGCAGGAGAAAAAACGGCTAGTATTAATTTTGAATTTTTAGTGGACAATCAATTCGGTACTTTTTTTGTCCATTACGCTGTCACATTGCAAGAAGATGACAAACGACTGTACATTATTGCAGAACGATTGACATATAGAGAAGATGAAAAAGGTAAACGTTCAAAAGTTTTAGTAAGCGTCACAGATGAGGGCGTTCAAATTCGTAAAAGTACATTGCGAGATATGAATGAAAAAATGCGTATTAAAACACTCGTTATTCAACAATTGGCGCGAAAGCAATATATGTCATTTATTTTCCACAAAGATTTAAAGCCATTGCTACAGGAGAAGTTATCACAAGAAGAAATGGAGCTGTTGCATAATTTAGCTATCGATTTTAATCGGGACTTACATGTTATCAACAATCAAAATATTGCGCCTTTATTTGAAGAGCGCATCATGCCTTTTAGTATCCATTTAGAAAAATCTCGTGGCTCCATTCCGTATGATTTGAAAGGACCGGCTTTACTACCAGAAAAAGCATTCCATGTATTATGTGAAGTCATTGAGCAAAGCAATCAAGTATTGTCGACGATTATTCCAGGGCTAACTATTAAAATTCACGTAATTACAGAGCAATTATTGGATAATGGTGAAAAAGGCATACGTTTTGAGTTTTTATCGAAACGTGGTGAGCGGGAATTACCGTTACGAACTGAATCAGAAGGGATTTTGAAAATCATTTCGGTGCTTAGTGTGCTGATAGCTGTCTATAATAATCCGACTGCTTGTGTCGTGATCGATGAATTAGATTCTGGTGTTTTTGAATATTTGTTAGGCGAGTTGTTAACAGTGATTGATGAGGGCGGAAAAGGACAGCTTATTTTTACGTCCCACAATTTACGTGTGTTAGAGGTGCTTGCTATTAAAAACTTATGGTTTACAACAACAAATGAGAATGATCGATATATGCAGCTTAAGGGTATTAAAGAGGTTAATAATGCACGAGATGTTTATTTACGCGCTATTCAACTTGGTGGACAGGATGAGGAAGTGTATAAAGAAACGAAAACGTTCAAAATTAAACGTGCTTTTAGAAAAGCTGGTGTGCAACATGACTAAAAAGGTGCTTTTAGTTATTGTCGAAGGACATACGGAGCAAATTATTTTAGAAGATTTTTTAGATGAGCATTTTGCCAATTCGACGATCCGCTTTGATGTGCAACGAGAAGATATTTTGACGAAATGGGATGCGAAAAAGCGAATTCCCAATATAAAAAATAGTGTCAGTCGAGTAGTGCATAATTATTTAGAAAAGTATAAGTTTTTAGCAAAAGATTTATCGGCTGTTATTCATATTACAGATGCCGATGGTTGTTTTATCGCACCGGAGTTTGTCAAAATTAAGGCAGATATGGAGCAAAATTTGTATTACACAGAGGACGCTATTTTGGTAAAAACAGAGAAGCGTAAGGAGCAGATTGAACAGCGCAACGAAATGAAGGCAAATAATGTGAAAATCTTGCTTGCACATGACCATTTTAGTATTAATCGTTTAAGCGTACCTTATCAGCTCTTTTATTTTGCGACGAATTTAGAGCATGTGCTATGGAATGAACGTAATGAGGTTGCTGTGGAAAAAGTGCAGAAAGCAGATGAATTTATGGATAATTTATCGGGCTCTATTAAAGAGTATCTTATGGAATTTCTGCCTGTTGACACTGCTCTATCCTATAGGGAAAAAATGAAAGAAAGCTGGGCGTATTTAACGAAGGACTGTAACTCATTGCAACGAGGTACAAATGTGCCATTATTATTTGATATGATTACGTCCAATGTCGAGAAATAACGGACAAAGCCTCTCATTTAAGATGAGAGGTTTTTTCAATGGATGGAGAAGTGTACGAGTGACTGGCACACCGTATAGCCTTATGGCAAAAGAGTAGCTCCTAAAATGGAAAAATCCACTTCGCTTTCCGCGGGCACACATGTAAGCCGCAACCCTCGCTAACGCGCGGCTTGTTGCGTCTTACGCAGTGTGCGTTCTGAGCAGGAGTCTACGTGGATTTTTCCTTAGTTAGTTTAATGCAAAGTATAGAAATTGTTTGGGTGACTGGCACTCGGCATAGCCATATGGCAAAAGATAGCTCCTAAGATGGAAAAATCCACTTCGCTTTTCGCGGGGACACACGTAAGCCGCAACCCTCGCTACGCGCTGGAATGCCCTCGTCTTACACAGTGTGCGTTCTGAGCAGGAGTCTACGTGGATTTTTCCTTTGTAAGTTTAGAATGCAGAGCATAGAAATTGTATGAGTGACTGGCACCGCATAGCCTCATGGCATAAGAGTAGTAGCTTCTAAAACGGAAAAATCCACTACGCTTTCCGCGGACCCACACGTAAGCCGCAACCCTCGCTAACGCGCGGCTTGTTGCGTCTTACGCTGTGTGCGTTCTGAGCAGGAGTCTACGTGGATTTTTCCTTAGTAAGTTTAGAATGCAGAGCATAGAAATTGTATGAGTGACTGGCACACCGTATAGCCTTATGGCATAAGAGTAGTAGCTCCAAAATCGGAAAAATCCACTACGCTTTCCGCGGGGACACACGTAAGCCGCAACCCTCGCTAACGCGCGGCTTGTTGCGTCTTACGCAGTGTGCGTTCTGAGCAGGAGTCTACGTGGATTTTTCCTTAGTTAGTTAAAGCAAAGTATAGAAATTGTTTGTGACTGGCACTCGGCATAGCCATATGGCAAAAGGGTAGCTCCTAAGATGGAAAAATCCACTTCGCTTTTCGCTTAGCACAGTAAGCCGCAACCCTCGCTATGCGCTGGAATGCCCTCGTCTTACGTAGTGTGCTTTCCCACATAGTCGGCCGTCCTACATTCCAATCAACTAAATATGTTTGCAGAAATCAAAAGTAGAATTGTGTGAGTGACTGGCACTCATATATTAGCAGATACAAAACTTTGTGATTGTAGTGAAGGGTTGCTCGACTCCTGCGGGACAAGCGTGAGACTTAAGACCCCGCACGTAGCGTAGCGGAGGAGGAGGCTTAAGCCACGCCCGCGGAAAGCGAGCAACCCGTAACGGAAATCAACTTAAAGTGCCGGACTTTCTTGTTTTTGTACTTATAACCTAATTTTCGCTTAGAGTGTGATTGCTTCAAGATGACATGTTTTCTTGTTTTATATCATAAGCTTTATGGCTATGGTTTCATTACGTAAAAAGGAGGCAAATCGCATTCAAATACATGTTGTACGAGCAGGGGAGTCATTATATGGCATTGCTAATGCCTATGGCACAACTGTTCAAAGTATAGTAGATGCCAATCAAATTCCCGAGCCCAATCGATTAGTCGTGGGCCAAGCACTGGTCATTCCAATCGTCGGAAGCTTTTATTATGTACAGCCTGGGGATAGTTTATGGTCAATAGGCCACCGCTTTGGAATAAATTATTTAACACTTGCACAAGTCAATGGCATTCATCCAAATCAGACATTATCCATTGGCTTGCGTCTTTATATTCCACCAGCACCAAAAACGAAAGCGGAAACGTTGGCTTATTTGGAGCCTAGAGGGACAGCTGTCAGTGAAGCATTATTAAGTCAGGCGCGAGAAGCTTCACCTTATTTAACTTATCTTGCTTTATTTAGTTATGAGGCAAGGAGAGATGGCACACTGAAGCAGCCACCAAGTAATGGTGTATCTGTAATTGCCACAGACTCAGGCGCATCTATTGCAATGGTTGTGTCCAACTTGGAAAACTATCAATTTAGTGGAGACTTAGCACGAGATATTTTCCAAAGCACGGCTGTTCAGGATTTGCTTTTTGACAATATTCTAAAAGAAGCAAAACGTGTTGGCAGTATTAAAGACATCCATTTTGATTTTGAGAATTTACCTGGCGATCAGCGCGAGGCGTATAACAATTTTTTAAGAAGAGCAGTGGAGCGGTTTCATGCAGAAGGTTACACGGTATCTACAGCCCTTGCCCCAAAAACAAGCGCCAATCAGAGAGGTGCGTGGATTGAGGCACATGATTACAAAGCACATGGGGAAATTGTGGATTTCGTCTTGCTCATGACGTATGAATGGGGCTATTCCGCTGGTCCTCCTATGGCAGTTTCGCCCATTAGGGAAGTGGAGGTTGTTGTGAAATACGCCGTTTCAGAAATACCAGCAAGTAAAATATTGCTTGGACAAAACTTATATGGCTACGATTGGACACTACCGTTTGTACAAGGTGGTCCATATGCTGAAGCGGTAAGTCCACAAAGGGCAATTGAAATTGCGAAAAAATACAATGCAGCGATTCAATATGATTGGAATGCGCAAACTCCCTTCTTTGAGTATTACGATGAGCAGGGAAGAGCACATGTTGTGTGGTTTGAAGATGCGCGATCAATTCAAGCGAAATTTAATTTAATTAAGCAGTACAAGCTTAGAGGCATCGGCTATTGGAAGCTGGGGCTACCGTTCCCGCAAAATTGGTTACTAATAGGTTCGAATTTTGATGTGGTGAAGAAATGATGTTGATAGGGATAATGATGTACCCCAATCTATTTTCTCCCTATTGGAAATAATCTGTAAATACTATTCCCTATTTTGGAAATATATTATATAATTATGGTAAATTGTAATTTAGGAGGGATATTTTGGGTAAATTTAAAAAGTTAGGAATTATCCTAACGTCTACTGCATTTTCTGTTGGGGTACTTGCTCCAATGGCACAGGCTTCTGCTAATGTAAAGGATTCTCCTGAAAGAATAGAGATTCAAGTAGCCTCTACGGAAACAAAGGTAACAAAAAGTACACTAATTAAAAAATTGCGTGAGCTTTTCCCAGAAAAGTTTAATTTTTTAACAGATAATGATTTCTATACTGGGCGTGGTCATTACTATAACGATGATAAAACAATTCGTCATGAATTGAGCTTCCACAAAACAATAAATGGTAAAGATATTTATGGTAGCCTTACTCTTAAGGGCGACGATTTAGAGCTAGAAAATTTCTACTACCAGCCTGCTAATGTTGCAGACGCTTTATATCCTGCTAAATATTCAAAAGAGGATGCACAAAAAATTGCCCAAGATTTTTTGAATAAATTCCCGAATACAGCAAGCTATAAATTGCAAGATAATGAAAATGATTATGATTATGGCTTTAATTTTACTCGACCATTATCAGAGCCAATAACTTATTCATTCACATATGCACCGACACAAAACGGTGTAGTGCTTAGTAATCATTATATTACTATTGGTGTGCTTGCAAATGGCGAAATTGTACAAGTATATCGCAATTCAGATGTATCTAAAAAGGCAACATTTGATAGTTTAGAACAAAAAAAGAGTGAGGCAGATGTTCTTGCACAAATTCGTGAGAACTTTGCAGTAGAACTACGTTATTATTTAGACTATAACTTCCAAACTGAAAAACGTGATGCCAAGCTAGTGTATGTCCCAACATCAAGCTTTTATGGTGTACATGCATTAACAGGTCAGTGGCAAACAGCTAATGGCTTTGTTGAACAAACACCGAAAGTAAAAGGAATTGAAAAGCTTTCATCAGAACAGCTTGCTCCGAGAAAAGCTGGCATGACACTTGAAGAAGTAGAGGAATTTGCAAATTCCTTCTTAAAAGTGGACCCTGACAAAGCAACACTCCAAATTGATATGATTGATGAAAGAGAAACTGAAGACGGTGAAACATTCTACTCTGTACACTATATGTATAATTATGAGAGTGGTGGAACTGGTGCGTCATTTGAAATTAATAAGGCGACTGGTGAAATTACGCAATACTATGATGTACGTAGAGATTTCATGATAACAGATAAGAAAGCAGAAACAATTACTAAGGATGCCGCGTTGACAAAAGCGATTGACTACTTAAAAGAATGGGCTCCTTCTTATATTCATAACTATGCTAAACCTTTAGACGACTATGGGTATGATAGTTATAGTAAGCAATATAGCTTCTCGTTCCCACGTGTTGTAAATGGAATTGCAGTCATGGGCGACGAAATTTATGTGAGCATCGGTACAGATGGTTCATTACGTTCATTATCAATTAATCAACAAAAAATTGATAACTGGCCTTCTGTAAGTAAAGCAGTAGCAGCTGATCAAGTGAAGAAAACATTTAGTGAAGCATTAAAGTTAAAACTACAGTATGTTAAGCAAGATAAAGAAGATAGTTACCACTATGATTTAGTGTATACACCATCATATGAGGGTAGCATATTCAATCAAATTGATGCCACAACTGGTAAATGGGTAAATAGTGTTGACGATAAAAATAATAAAGCGCAAATTTCCCATCCAACTGCTGCAGATGAATTAAATTACTTGTTAGCACAAAATGTGTTGGAAGTAAAAGATCCAGCAAACTTTAATGCTGATACAGCTGTAACTAAAGGTGAGGCATTGAAAATTATGCTTAAGTCTTTAACATATGGCTATTATGATTCATATGGAAATGAAGAAGAAGCATATCAATCCTTCAATAACATCGATCCTAAACATCCGTTATATGGATTGGTTGAACAAGCAGTAAGAATGGGCGTATTACAACCAGCAGATGAATTTGCGGTGGATGCAAAATTAACTCGTCAAGAGCTTGCAGAATGGTATATTCGAGTATTACGTTTAGAAAATGCCGCAAAGCATAGCGATATTTACAAGTTAAACTTCGCTGATGCTGGTTCAATTGATCCGGCATATGCAGGTTACGTAGCATTAGTGAGTGCAATGGGCTTAATCGACGCACAACAAAACAACTTTAATGCAACGGCAGTTGTAAGTTATGCAGATTTAGCTGTTTCAACGATTCGCTTAGCTCGTGCAATTCATGAAAATAATACGAGTCGTAATTACTACTACTAATTTAAATGAAGTAGAGAAAAAGGTATCTCCTGTATTTGGGAGATATCTTTTTTCGTTTAATTAGAGTATTTAATGGGAACAATAATGACAGAAAAGGAGTGAAATAAATGAGAATTTTTAAAGGTTTATTAGTATTCACATTGGTAGCTGGTTTACTTTATGGCTGTAATAAGAATGAAGAAAAGGACGTAGCGACAAATGCTCCAACAAATCAAAACACTACCAATCAACAGGCCGGTGACAATGTAACCGATCAAGTGCCATTTAATTTTCTAGAATTTTCGTTAGATGTTGATTATACAGCAACAGAATCTTACGAGGTTGAATATGAAAATAAGAAAAATGGTATTGAAGCAAAAATCAAAGATGAGCGTACCAATGAAAAAATTCAAGGTGACGAAGCTTATACAAAGATAGAACCGTTATTAAAGCAGCTTACGTTCGATTCCACAACATCGAATGATGAAGTCATTGACCAAGTCATTAAAGTATTTAATATTACGGATGACTACCAATCGATTGAGGTAGAAGTGGAATTTGCAGATGGTACAGAAAAAGAATTTAAACGCTTGAAGTAATAAAAGGAAAGCCCCTTGTACGAAGATGTAGAGGGGCTTTTTCATGTTATTAAAAATAATTTTAGACAAAACGATTGCTGTTAGGGAATATTTGTGATATCATTATCTCGAATTAAAGATATTTGATTTCGAGGTAATTGGAAAGAAGGCATCTTATGAAGGAAGAAAATCGGTATTTAAAAGCTTTTACAATTATGTGCCGTGCTTATCAATCGATACAGGATGCGACGAAAAAAGATTTGCTTCAATATGATGTAAACCAAACTGAATTTGGTGTATTAGATTTTTTGTATCACCATGGCGAGCAGCCTATTCAAGTAATTGGTAAAAAAATTTTAATTGCAAGTAGTAGTATTACGTATGTTATTGATAAGCTGGAACAAAAAGATTTCGTTTGTCGCCGTGCTTGCCCGAATGATCGACGTGTTACGTATGCGTTGTTAACCGATGAGGGACAGCGTTTAATGGATAGAATTTTTCCGCTCCATGAACAAAAGATCAATGAAATTTTTCAAGTATTAGACCAACAGGAGTTGGAAACAATGAATGTAGCTTTAAAAAAGGTCGGTCTTAATGCCATTCACAAATAAAAAATTTTTTAAACATATATCTCGAATTCGAGATAATTAGGAGGAACTTTAATAATGAATCATTTAAAAGGAATTCACCACGTAACAGCTATTACAAGTAGCGCAGAAGAGAACTATAAATTTTTCACGTATGTACTAGGAATGCGTTTAGTGAAAAAAACAGTCAATCAGGACGATATACAAACATATCACCTATTCTTTGCAGATGACAAAGGCAGTGCTGGTACAGATATGACATTCTTTGACTTCCCAAACATACCAAAAGGTGTACATGGCACTAACGAAATTTCTAAAACATCATTCCGAGTACCAACAAATGCAGCATTAGCTTACTGGGTAAAACGATTTGATCGTTTAAATATCAAGCATACAGGCATAAAAGAACAGTTTGGTAAGCAAACTTTATCATTTGTTGATTTTGACGATCAGCAATATCAACTAATTTCAGATGAAAACAATCAAGGTGTTGCGTCAGGTACACCGTGGCAAAATGGTCCTATCCCACTTGAATATGCGATTACAGGATTAGGTCCAATATTTGTACGTGTTGCGAATTTCGATTATTTTAAAGAAATGCTAGAAAAAGTAATGCTGTTCACAGAAATTGCAGCTGAAGGAGACTTCCACTTATTTGAGGTTGGTGAGGGAGGCAACGGTGCACAAATTATTGTGGAATATAACACCATCTTGCCAGCAGCTCGTCAAGGTTTTGGTACTGTGCATCACGCTGCATTTCGTGTAGCAGATCGTGACGTTTTAAATGAATGGACAGAACGTTTAGAAGGCTTCGGTTTCAATACATCTGGCTACGTTAACCGTCACTTCTTTGAATCGCTATATGCGCGTGTAGCACCACAAATTTTATTTGAATGGGCGACAGATGGACCTGGATTTATGGGGGATGAGCCGTATGAAACATTAGGTGAAAAACTATCATTACCTCCTTTCCTAGAGCCTAAACGTGCACAAATTGAAGGGCTCGTTCGTCCGATTGATACAATTAGAAGTACAATTGCATTTGACAAAGAATATGAGTAAGGTGTGTGTATATTAAACGACAGTATTAGTAAAGCCTATTGGTTAATTGGAGGACGTCGAAATGGAATTTTCAAAGTTAATTGATAAACGTCGATCAGCAAATAATTTTATAGATGGTGTTGTCATGACGGAGGATGATATCCGCCCGATTTTAGAGGATGTCAAGTTTGCTCCTTCTGCTTTCAACTTGCAACACACAGAATACATTGTTGTGTTAGATCAAGAACTGAAAGAGAAAGTTCGCGAGGCTGCCTATGGGCAATATAAAGTGCATGCAGCTTCGGGTGTTATTTTAGTACTTGGCGATAAAGAGGCTTATAAGCAAACAGCTCATATTAGTCAAGGTATGGTCGACTTAGGTATTATAACAAACTGTGAGCTTGAAAATTTAATTGATGATAATGCGAAGTTTTACGAAGAGCGTGGTGAGGCGTTTATGAAGGAAGATGCGATTCGTAATGCATCACTTTCAGCAATGCTCTTTATGTTAGCTGCCAAAAATCGCGGCTGGGATACGTGTCCAATGATTGGCTTTGATCAACAACAAATGCGGGCATTATTTAATGTGCCAGCAACCCATGAGATTGTGTTGATGATGACCATAGGCAAGGAAAAAGAAAGTAGCCAGCGCTTACGTGGGTATCGAAAACCAGTTGAGGAATTTGCAACCTATTATTAGGGCAGTATAAAATAAAAAGGCTTAACAAATATTAATGGAAGAACCATTTAGGAGGAAACAACATGAAAGTAGTAGCAATTGTAGGTAGTATCCGTAAAGAATCTTATAATATGGCATTAGCGAAATTTATCCAAAAACGTTATGCTGAAAAATTTGAACTAGAAGTAATAAGCTTACGTGATTTACCAATGTACGATCAAGATATCGAAAATGAAGCACCACAAACGGTATTAGATTTTAAAGCAAAAGTAAAAGCAGCTGATGCGGTACTTTGGTTAACACCAGAATATAACGGAACGGTGCCTGGCGTTATGGTAAACGCTATTGACTGGCTATCTCGTGTAGACAAAGTTATGATTGGCAAACCATCGTTTATGATGGGTGCATCAATGGGGAACTTAGGTACTGTAAAAGCACAATTACACTTACGTGATATTTTATTCTCACCAGGGATTAATTCACCGTTACTTCACGGTAATGATGTATATATCGGTGCTGTCCACACTAAATTCGATGCTGAAGGTAATTTAACAGATGAAGGTACTGTGAAATTCCTTGATACAGTAGTTGAAAACTTCTTAGACTGGGTTAAAAAATATCTTTAATAGTAAAAGCCAATAAGTATGCGCGACATACTTATTGGCTTTTTTTTGAAATGGGGGTTGATTTCCATTGCGGAGGGATGCTTTCCAAGGATCAATTGTTTGAGTGCCAATTGTTTGAGTGCCTGACACCCCGGACAACTCATTTAGTTTTATAATATAATAACGGATTCTTATGCACGGTGTTGTTGTAGGCATAACATAAACTAGAAAAGTTGATTTTGTTGCATCTTGTACTTTTACATTCCGTACTTTCTAACCGGGAGTTTATTTAGATTTATTATTTCTATACATGTATGAATATTCAGAATTGTTTCGGTGCCAGGCACTCATATTTAGATGCAACATGTTGACGGAAAATCTATGAGCGTGATGTATTTATTTTATAATATTTATAGGAGTGTCTATCTTCTGCATAATTTCTTCACACTTACACGGTATCATTTTGACATATAGGTGGTTAAGGAATGAAAAAACTTTCATTAAAGCTTGGCATAATATTTTTTATTACATTGTTTTGCATAGAAACATTTATGATGTTTTTTTTACATGTTTCGTTAACGAACTCGCGAGTTGAAGAAGAATTAACAAACTTGCAGACAACTGGTAATTCGCATCGAACGATATTAGAGCAAAATTTCGATGAAGAGACGTTATCACATATATTATTAATGGAATCCCGAGAAAATACAGATGTTGTCATAACAGATACAGTGGGAACAGTTTTAGCCGCTTCTTCTTCACACCCTGAAATAAACGTGTATTTAAAGAAGCTTGAGGGTAGTGTGCCTTATGGTGGCGAGGTATTAGAGAAAAATTGGCAAGATGAAAAATATATTGCAACAATTAGTCCTATTGTAAAACAGCAAAAGACCATGGGCTATGTGTTTATGTTTCAAAATACAGACTCCATTCATGCATTAATGGAGCGCTTAAACAAACATTTTCTCATTGTCGGCATCGTTTCTGGTTTGGTGACGATTGCTGTCATTATTGTGTTATCTCGCAAACTCGCCCAACCATTAATGGCTATGAAAGAAGCGACGATGAAAATGAATAAAGGAGATTTCACTGTTGCGCTTTCGACTAATGGCAAAGATGAACTGAGTGATCTTGCACATGCCATTCAACAGTTATCGGATGATTTAAATCATTTAAGAGAGGAAAGGAAGGAATTTTTATCAAGTATTGCCCATGAGCTAAGAACACCCATAACCTTTATAAAAGGTTATACAGATATACTTTATAAGCGAGATTTAACGGAGCAGGATCGCCAAAAATATTTAGCTATCATTATTGAAGAAACAAATCGGCTTTCAAACTTAATTAAAGATTTATTTGATTTAGCAAAAATGGATGAAAACGCATTTGTTATTAACAAAGAATGTCTTTTGTTAGATGAATTAGTGGCAAGTATCGAGGCGAAGTTATGTCCTGCTTTTCAGGAAAAAGACATTCACTTTTTTGTTCAATGTGAAGAGGGCTTAACATTAATGGCCGATTCTGTAAGGCTCGAACAAATTATTTTGAATCTGCTAAATAACGCTTTAACGTATTGTTCCTCTGGACATTCAACTTACTTAATAGTAAAAAGACAACATAACTTAATAAACATCATTATTAAAGATACTGGCAAAGGGATACCGAAAAAGGATTTACCTTATATTTTTGACCGCTTTTATCGGGTTGAAAAATCTCGTGCCCGTGCACATGGTGGTTCAGGACTAGGGCTAGCCATTGTGAGGGAGCTTGTCCATGCCCATGGAGGAGAAGTAACCGTTAGTAGTGAGGAAAACAAAGGGACTACTTTTGAATTATTGTTTAAGGGGTAGGAACGAATGAAAACATTATTATTAATTGACGATGAACCAAGAATGTTAGAGTTGCTCTCTCTTTATTTAGAGCCTTCTTATCATTGCATTGCGATAGCTTCAGCTAAAGTGGCATTAGACTATTTGGAAGAAAATCAGGTTGATTTAGTGCTGTTAGATATTATGATGCCTGATATGGATGGCTGGCAAGCTTGTCAGGAAATAAGAAAGTTTTGGGATGTACCAGTGATTATGTTAACAGCGAAAGGCGAACAAGCTGATATTATAAAAGGGTTAAATATCGGAGCAGACGATTATATTTTAAAGCCTTTTGATGAAGAAGAGTTGTTAGCACGTATACACGCTGTTTTAAGAAGAACAAAAACTGAAGAAACAATCATTTTTTTTGAAGGGCTACGATTAAATAAAGATTCCATTGAAGTGACTTTTGAACAACAGACGATTGCTTTAACACCGAAAGAATTTGCGATGCTAGCACTATTGCTTGATTATCAAAATAAAGTTTTCTCAAGAGAACATTTAATGAATACGGTTTGGGGATATAACGTAACAATTGATGATCGAACGATTGATTCCCATGTACGCAATTTAAGGGAAAAACTGCGAAAAAGTGGCTTTCCGGTAGATGATTACTTACAGACAGTGTGGGGAATCGGTTATAAATGGCATAAAGCTGCTTGCAATTAATAATAGACAAATAAAAAGAACAACCTCTGATGGAATAATCTCAGAGGTTGTTCTTTTTATTTTGAAGCTAGTTCGTCTTCGGTAACCCATTTATGATTTTTCATTTCTTCACCAGTCGTTGTTAATGGAAAATCAATCATATAAACGGTTGTCTGTACTGCTTCGTCAATACGAACAGTAGCATTTTCCATGCCTTCCATATGAGCAGCCTCTGTTTTGACTTCTGTGCCCGGTGCTAAAGGTGCCTCACCTGGATTAACTAATTCCTCATGTATTACCCATTTGTGATTTTCTACTTTCTTTCCACCAGTCGTCGGTTCATAGGAAATGATATAGGCAGTTGTATCATATGCCCCAACAATCGTTGCCTCTGCGCCTGCCATCCCTGCCATATGTCCTTCCGTAATAATAGCCGTACTGCCCACTGGAAATTTAGGGTTTTCTGCAGTTTTTAATGTGGATGGCACTTCACCTGAGCTTGAATGCTTCATCGTGGAGTGATCCATTTCTTCTCCTTTGTCTGTTTCTGCTTGAGAATTTGTTGTGTCACTATTTGTAGATTCCGACTTGGATGCATCCTCAGAGCATGCGGATAATAGTAGTAAAGCGAATGCAGCAACTAAACCTAGCAACCAATTTCTTTTTAATACCATGTGAATTTCCTCCTTACTAGTTCATTGTCTTTAATGTAACAAGGAAATGTGCAGAAATTATGGACTAAGATTTTTAGGTATTCTACAAAAACTATTGGCGCGAAGTTGAAAGGAGGAAAGATTAGAAGCTATGGACTACAATAATGATGTATGATAGAATCGTCATAATTTTAAAATTTCAGATACTAATGGTGTGACGCTTATTTCACGAGCGCCACTTAAAAGGGAAGTCGGTGGAAGTCCGACGCTGTCCCGCAACTGTAACGAGGAGTTCTATAATGATGAGCCACTGTTTTCGAATGGGAAGGTAATTATAGATACGTTGAATCGAAGCCAGGAGACCTGCCAATTAGTTCATACCTGTAATGCCCACGAGGATGCAAGCAATTACGGACAATTGATGGATTTTTTCTGCCTTTGTTTAGCCTAGGGTATTTCTATGCATTCGTGCGTAGAATATCCTTTTTTTATTGCTTGCTTCGTCATTATTTTAATTGATTAGGAGTTAGTAAACAGATGAATAAAAAGTTTATGGTATTTGCTATAACCCTTGTTCTACTATTAATTGTTTCAATGACGCTGGCTGTTATGATTGGATCGGTATCGATTACTCCGCTACACGTATGGAAGGTTATTTTCTCCAAAATTTCGATTTTCTCAAATTCGATAGAGGGAGATTGGAGTCGGTCGCAGGAAATTATTATCTGGCAAATTCGTGTTCCACGCGTACTGCTTGCCGCTATTGTAGGAGCAGGTTTGGCTATTGCTGGTGCAGCAGTGCAAGCACTTGTCCGTAATTCAATTGCGGACCCGTATATTTTAGGGATTTCTTCCGGTGCGACAGTTGGTGCAACAGCGGTTATTATTTTAGGGGCGTTTTCCTTTTTAGGTATTTATGCACTTTCGGTAGCTGCCTTTTTCGGGTCATTTATGGCAATGGTGTTGGTGTTTCTCTTGTCGCGGGTCGGAGGACGTATTTCTATCTTCCGTTTGTTGTTAGCAGGAATGGCTGTATCGTTTATATTATCTGCAACTTCTAATTTTATGTTAATGATGTCAAAAGAAGAGGGCGGTATAAAAGCTGTTATGTATTGGATGCTCGGCAGTCTTGCAGGGGCAAAATGGAGTAATTTATTGATTCCCGCCATTATTTTTGTCATCGTATTTGTGTTGCTGTGGCTGCATTATCGCCAATTAAATTTATTGTTACTTGGGGAAGAGGCGGCGGTGACGTTAGGTGTTAATTTACAACAGTTTCGAGTGCAGCTAATAGTGCTTGTATCACTATTAACAGGTGTGCTTGTTGCAGTAAGTGGTTCAATTGGTTTCGTCGGTTTAATTATTCCACATATCGTGCGTTTATTCGTGGGGTCTAATTATAAATATGTTATTCCGATAAGTGCATTGTTGGGTGCGGTTTTCTTAGTTTGGGCGGATGCGATTGCACGCGTGTTAATTGCTCCTGAAGAAATGCCAATCGGAATTATTACTGCTTTTTGTGGCGGGCCGTTTTTTATTTGGCTCTTACGCCGTAACAATTATTCATTTGGTGAAGGGGATTAAAAGCGATGACATTAGAAGCGAAGCATGTATCATTCTCCATTCAAGACCAACGCATATTAGAAGATGTAAGTGTTCAAATAAAAGCTAAGCAATTGGTCGGTTTAATTGGTCCTAATGGTAGTGGGAAGTCGACACTATTAAAAAATATGTATCGTTTATTAAAGCCTGAAAGTGGAACAGTGCTCTTAAATGAGCAAGATATTTTAAAACAATCGTCTAAGGTCATTGCCAAAAAGTTAGCTGCTGTTAGTCAGGAAACACCTGTATTATTTGATTTTAACGTGCGAGATTTGGTGAGTATGGGGAGAACACCACATAAAAAACTTTTTGAGATGGATAATAAAGAAGACCTTACTATTGTAAATGAGGCATTAGCGCAAACGGGCATTGCCCATTTAGAAACACGGAGCTTTAGTTCTCTTTCAGGAGGAGAAAAAAAACGAGTGATGGTAGCGCGTGCATTAGCACAACAGGCGCAAGTGCTTATTTTAGATGAGCCTACGAATCATTTAGACATTCAGCATCAATTACAACTAATGGACTTAATACAAACATTGCATTTAACGGTTGTGGCAGCTTTACATGATTTGAATATGGCAGCGATGTATTGTGATTACATTTACGTTTTACAGCAAGGTCGTATTGTACATTATGGGACACCAGAAGAAGTGCTAACACCTAAGCTACTGCGAGATGTTTTTGGCGTTTATGCCGATATTCAAACACATCCACTAACAGGCAAACCGTATTTAATATATTTAAGTGCCAGTCACTCACACAATTCTGAAACAATTTGAGTAGTAGTACGGCCATTAGGGTACATAAATAACGAAGTAAAATCAGAGTGCCAGGCACACAAACAATTCAGACTTTTTGTATAGTTGTGAGATGTTCGGGGAACGTTATTTTTGAAAGGATGCGTGATGAACATGGAAGAGAGTAAATTTGCACAATTAGATCACACACAACTTGAAAAAATTAATGAGCTCGAAAAACAAATCGGTGTTACTTTAGTTGCTTATGATGCATCGACAATGCCTAACCAAGGTTCAGGTTCATTGGAGACTGATAGCAACCAGCAAAACCACCCATCCTAATGACGGAAAATGCCTTGCAGCAATGTAAGGTTTTTTCGTTTTGAAATCGAACGTAAGGAGATGTAGACATTGCTTCATAACTATTATGCGGATTTACATATTCATATTGGTCGAACAATGAATGGACGTGCAGTAAAAATTACAGGGAGCAAAACTTTAACATTAGCACGAATTTTAGAGATGGCGAGTGCCAAAAAGGGGCTTGATATAATCGGCATTATTGATTGTCATTCACCCGAAGTCATAGCTGAAGTGAAGATGATGATAGCGCAAGGAGAGCTAACGGAGTTAGAAGAAGGAGGACTTCGCTTCCAAGAAACAACGCTCATTCCGGGCTCGGAAATCGAAATTTATGATAGCTACTGTCAAGGACCAATCCATGTACTAGCTTACTTTCCTACGATTGCCGTAATGGAACACTTTTCAAATTGGATGAGCGGCTTTATGAAAAACATTCATTTGAGTTCACAACGTATTTATTGTGATGGCCGAACGCTCCAACAAAAAGTTCGTGAAATGGGAGGGCTTTTTATCCCAGCCCATGTTTTTACACCATTTAAAAGCTTATTTGGCAAAGGTGTTCACCATAGCTTAACAGAAGTATTTGATCCTCATCTGATTGATGCCATTGAACTTGGTTTAAGCTCCGATACGCATATGGTAAAAAATATACGAGAACTTCAAGCCTATACATTTGTGACGAATTCAGATGCTCATTCACTAGGGAAAATTGCTCGCGAATATCAAAAGCTCCGATTAAAGGCAGCTAATTTTAACGAGCTAAAAATGGCGCTCCATGAACAAGAAGGACGAGCGGTGTTAGCGAACTATGGCTTAAATCCATTGCTCGGCAAATATTATCAAACGGTATGCGCGAAATGTGGTGTGCAGGTAAATGATGAAGAAACACTTTGTAAATCATGTGGAAGTTCGCAAATTATTAAAGGTGTGGCAACACGTATTATGGAACTATCTGAAGCGGATAGTGCTGAACGGGAAAGACCGCCCTATATACATCAAGTACCACTAGATTTCATACCTGGTTTAGGACCAAAAATGATGGAAAAATTAATCCATGCATTTGGAACGGAAATGACTATTTTACATTGTATAACGACCGAGCAGCTTGCGGAAATTGTGCCGCTTAAAATCGCACAGATGATTGATTTAGCTAGCACGGGGCAATTAAATATTGCTGTTGGTGGTGGCGGGGTCTACGGAAAAGTGCAGCTTGAGTAAAGTGAAAATTGAATGAATAAATAACAATATTTACCCATTTTTATCCTTAATCTAGTAAACTAGTAATAACTAGATGAGCAAAAGGAGTGGGTATATGCAATTTTCCAAGAAATTTCGTTTTTTAGCTGCAAGTGTACTAGCTTTACAATTAACAGTACCTGTAGGGGCAAGTGCGGAGAAGACGACAGATCATATAGCGCCAAGCTGGGTAGTACAAGCCGATTACGTAGCGCTAGGTGATTCATTGGCACATGGCATGAATGAAATGGGCCTAATTGGTCTTGGCTATACGGATTTTGTTGCACAGGCATTGCAACAAGATGGTTTATTAACTTCTTACAATAAAGGCTTTGCTTATTCTGGCTATACAACGAAAAATATTTTGGCAGATTTACAAGCAGATGTAGAGAAACCGGTGACAGGCTTTGGTTACACAAATGATAGCACAAAACTTAGAGCGTCAATTAAGGAAGCGGAGCTAATTACGTTAACGGCTGGTGCGAATGACTTATTGCCAATTTTAAAAGAGACAGCAACAACGGGCATAAATACTGCGGCTATTTTAAAGGCGTCGCAAGAAGCGATAAAAAATATTGCAACTATATTAGCGGAAATTAAAAAGTTGAATCCGCAAGTGCAAATTTACGTGATGGGATACTATAATTCTTTCCCTTATTATAATGAAGAATTACAGACGCAATTTAAAATGCTATTAGGTATTATGAATGCGTCCATAAAAACAACAGCAGAAAAAGCGGGAGCAATATTTGTGCCAACTCTAGATGTCGTGGCTAAAGATGTGGCAAGCTATTTACCAAATCCGGAAAATATTCATTTAAGTGAAGCAGGTTATTTCGCTGTAGCAAATGAAGCATTTTTACCGATTATAAAAGCAAGTTCATTGTGGGATGCTTCCTCTGCTATCCGAGTTAGTGTGGAAAGTAGCTCCACAGCAAAGGTAAATTGGCTGGCAGCGACAGATAATGAAGAGGTTACGAAGTATAATGTCTATGTAAATAATAAGCTTTACACTACAGTAAACGCTGACCAAATGGCTATAACACTAGATAATTTAACGGAAAATACTGCCTATACAGTTGCCATTAAAGCGCTAGATGCGGCTGGTAATGAAAGTGTCCAAAGTCCAACAGCAACGTTTACAACAGGTAGTACAGTACAGTTTACAGATATTCAAAATCATTGGGCAACAGCGTACATTCACAAAGCGGCTGCGCAAGGCATTATGAAAGGTTATGCTGATGGTACATTTAGGCCGGAACAAACTATTACACGCGCTCAGGCTGCATCAATGCTTGTTCGAAGCTTAGGATTAACAACAACTGACAATGCACCCTTTACTGATATTGCAAGCTACGATGCCAATACAAGGGCAGAAATTGCGGCAGCTTATGCGCATGGACTTGTAAAAGGAAAGGAAGGCAAGTTTAATCCGAGCCAACCTATTACACGTGCGCAATTAGCACTGATGATTAAACGCGCATATGAAAAACAGCACAATCAAGCTTATGTGGTGAAAAATAAAACGCCGTTCACAGATATAGCTAGTTATAATGCTGAAACGCAAGATGCCATTACAATGCTATATGAGCTTGACATTGTGACAGGGAGTGAAGGGAAGTTTTCTCCTGAAGCTTCAACCAAGCGTAGCCATGCAGCTAAAATCTTTGTAAGCTTCAGTGAACGATTGAAATAACCTTCATATTGCAGAGGGGGACGTTCAAAAAAAGCCGTTCAATAAATCGACTGTAAGATTTATTGAACGGCTATTCGTTTTATTTTGCTTCAGCAGAAGCCTTAGCTATGATAGTTTGGCAATAATGCCTTCTTCATCATCTAATACTAGCTCGATGCCTGTTGAAAAAGGATCTCCATGAAGGACGTCTTTTATCCACACACGTAATGCACCAATCATAGCAGCAGTGTTGAAAACTTCGATTTGACCATTTGTTTCAACTTCTGCACCGAAGCCTGTCTCATCGTCGTACGTTAGCTCAACAAGGACGTCTTCGGGGCGAATATTTTTATGGTAGGCCTGTGATAGGCAAATAGCGTTGATAATATCTTGCTCGCTAATTATTTGTGCCATTGTGTCGCTTCCTGTTCTTTGCGTTTTTTATCTTTAAACATGTTGATAATTTTAACGACAAGCATGACGATCACGGCAATGGCAGCAACGTTGATTAATAAGCCTAAAATATTACCAAGCATACCTAGACCACTAAATAGACTACCGAATAGTAGACCTGCTAAACCACCTAGCATTAAGCCTTTCATAAGACCACCTGAGAAAAAGCCACCTTTTTTCGCAGTTGTTGTATCTGTTTTGTTTGTAGATGTCGAATTATTTTTATTTGTTGTGGCATTGTTTTGGTCTTTAGAATTATCCTGAGATTTTTGAATATTTGAACTGTTGTTGTTGTTTGAGAAGCCTTTTTTACCTGACTTATATGATTTTGCTTCAGCAGTCGGTGTGTCCGTTATGAATAGTGTTGCACCAACTGAAGCAAACATAAGTGTCGCTGCAAAAAGAGCTGCAAGAATTTTTTTCATTGCTTACATTCCTCCAAAATAATTTTATTTTTTGTCATAAACTAGTTCTTAATAGTAATTTTACATGAAATATAGTGAAAAATAAAATATTCACTATCTTTAATTTAGGAAATTTGCAATATATGAACAAGTGGTGTCAGCATCTTGCTGAATGGGGAATAGAAAGGGAGGAAAGGAGTAAATGCAATGCTTCCAGCAGTGACATTATTAATTTCAGTATTTTTAATGCTATATATTACAGAAAAAAGACGATTCATTAACGCAGTCGTTCTAGGATTAATCGGTTTAACTGTCTTTATAGCGATAGCTACACACTATGATTTATTTATTAACGAACAGGGTATTGTGTCTAAGATGGGCATTATGACGTTGTTCGGTATTATCCCAGGTATAATGTTGATATTATCCATAGCAATGTTTTTCAATAGTAAAATTTTGCTTGAAAAAGAAGGACGCAGCATTCGGAATTTAGTATTAGCTGTTTTTGGATTAGTTTTCTTGCTCATGATCATTGGCTATGTCTTCGTATTCTTTATGAATATTGAAAATAGATTTTGGCATATTCTTTTCTTTTATGCGTTTTTGATCTTTGCCTATACAGTCTTTTTATATACAAGTGTAATGCTGTATGCTGTTATTTATCATTTCACACCGATTACCTATGAACCTCATTATATACTTGTTCTTGGTTCAGGCTTAATCGGCGACAAAGTTCCCCCTCTTTTGGCTAGCCGTTTAGATGAGGCGGTAAAGCAATATCGGAAATATGGGGAACGTCCTTTCATTATCGTGTCAGGCGGGCAAGGGCAAGATGAACAAGTGTCAGAAGCAATTGCGATGGAAACATATCTGATTGAAAGACACCAAATACCGAATCGGAAAATAGTAATAGAAGATCGGTCGACCAATACAGAACAGAATATGATGTTTTCAAAGGCAATTATGGATGCGCATGCGCAAGGAAGGGAATACCGATCGCTTTTTGTGACGAATAACTTCCATGTATTTCGTGCAAGTATTTACGCTAGAAAGGCAAAACTAGATGCGCAAGGCATCGGCTCCAAAACGGCGTACTATTATATCCCTAACGCTTTTACCCGTGAATTTATCGGTTTATTAGAAATGTCTAAGTGGTTACATGTCACGTTCTTTTTCGTTATCACATTATTTATTGGACTTATGTTAAGAGCATATGTGTAACCATTCATCAACTGCCTTCCATATAATAATAGCGAGGCAGTTTTTTTACATAGTGCAAGGGGGGAAAACAAATGTATGGGCCATTTTTAGCAAAGCGAAATAAGGAGCGCACTGAGTCTTTACAACAGCTACCACAAATAGAGAATACATGGTTTGCACAAAATGTAACATTACTTATATTGGAAGAAGTACAACTGACGACCTTGCAAAAAATGTTATATCAAGTTATTCAAGGCTTGTTAAGAAAAAAGAAGCAACGACATTTACAAGTTGTACATCCAGAACAAACACAAACGGTGCAAGAAAATGTCTTAACGCTGTTAGCGGAGTATGATGATTTATTGCGTGAGGCGATCCCACAACCAATTTATATTTTAATTTGGCAAATTACTTCATTGGAAAAGTTAGCTTATACAACTGAGGTTGTTGATGATGTTCTCGATATACTGGAATGGTATTTGGTCAATCAGGACGAAGCAGTAGATGCTTTTGAAGAGGAAGATTTAGATCATGAGGAAATTATTGATTTGTACAAAGCTGCCATTGAAGAACAAGATGCAGATGCTCAATTTGAGCTGGGGGAATATTATAGTACAAACGATGGTGCAGATTTCCAACCCGAAAAAACGGTGAAGTGGTTTGAAGTCGCAGTAAAACAAGGTAATGCCAATGCGCAATACGCCCTTGCGAACTATTATTTTGAGGGGATTGCTGTAGAAGAAAATTATGATCGAGCTTTTATGTTGTATGAAGCTGCCGCAAAACAGGGGCATGCAGATGCAGCCAATAACTTAGCCGATATGTATTTTAATGGGGAAAGTGTAGCAGAAAACATGCAGCTTGCAAAACAGTGGTTCGAGGTTGCTGAAAAGCACGGCGTGGCCGAGGCAATGTTTACATTGGGCATTATGTATGAGCAAGGATTAGGCGTTGCAGTCGATGAGGAGCAAGCCTTTAACTATTATAAAAAAGCTGCTGAGGCTGGCTATGTTGAAGCGGAATACAGACTAGGTGGAATTTATTTAGAAGGTCATTTAGGGCAAACGCGTGACGTAAATCGGGGATTGTATTGGTTTGAACGAGCTGCTGAACAATACCATGTTGATGCATTTTATGATTTGGGCTTTATATGGAGCAAGGGTTTAACAGGTATACGTAATATTGAAAAAGGTATACACTGGTTCAAGCAAGCGGCGCTTCAGGGTGATCCGGAAGCAAAGTTACAGCTCGGTCATATTTATAATAAAGGCGAAGGGCTAGCACGAAATATAAAAGAGGCTAAAAAATGGTACGGACTCGCTGTGGAAGCTGGTATAGAAGAAGCGACGCTTTTACTTGAGGAATTAGATAAACAATAAAAACGCGTAACGGTTCATTAACGAACCGTTGCCGTTTTTTTATTGTTAAATGTATGGCTGAAAGAAAAATTGTGTGTGCCTATCATAACATAATAAAATAATCGGGGAGAGACGCAAACTAGATAAAAAAGTATTAGGTGTTTATTACTATTTATTGGCGAATGTGATAATAGTATTTTAGTAGTGTTTTCGGGGGTTTTGTTAGGTTTATGGACCCTTATGAAATTAATTGTTGAATAATGCTGAAATGGATGCTACTTAATTATGCATGGACTACTAATAATAGAACTTGTAAAAGATAAAAAAGAGCGTAGATATGGCTAAAGAAAAATGTTGATACATACTTTTTATGACATTTTGATGCTGAATTCCTGTTTTGTTTAATATTAAATATTATAGTGCTAAATGGTAAAAAATAGGTTAATATAAATTGACAATTAATATTAAAATGTATAATGTAAATGAGTAATTTCAAATTGAAAAAATAATGCATTATTGATTATTATAATGTTATTTTGTTATATTATTTTATTGTTAAATTATTAACGGTCGTGGTATTTTTTTATATTTTTATCAGTATATTTGGGTAAACGGAAATGGCATGTTGCTCAGCTTTTCAAAAGAACTTGTACATGAAAGAGGGAAAAGTGTGATTTTTCAAAAACAGAAAAAGACAATGGCGTTAGATTTACAACAATACTCGGTGACAATGGATGTGCCCAATTCCCGAACATTGGTGAAGCAGATTGAAATGCTAAATTTGACAAAACAAGATTTACAATATTTAAAAGCTTTTAAACCATTTGTTGAGGACAACATTAATCACATCGTTGACCGATTTTATGCCATGGTAGGAACTGAGCAAAGTTTAGTTGATATTATTAATAAACATAGTTCCGTAGATAAATTGAAGATTACATTGCGCCGGCATATTATTGAAATGTTTAACGGCACAATAGATGAGGAATTTTATAAAAGACGAGTAAGTATTGCAAAAGTACATGTACATATTGGACTAAGAACACAATGGTATATTTGTGCTTTCCAAGATTTAGCTTTGTCATTTATTGATTTAGTCGAAAACCATATAGCGAATCCAGTAGACCAATTCAATACAATACGAGCTATTTCTAAAATTTCAAATTTCGAGCAGCAACTTGTATTAGAAGCTTTTGAGAGTACAGTTGAGCAGCTGAAGGAAAACGTTGAACGTGAAAAAGAAGCGGTGGAAAAAACCATTGTGGAATCTTCAGAGGGGCTTGCGACAATTTCTCAAGAAACGAATGCTTCATTCCATCTATTAAGCAATCAATCAAATGAAATTAAGCAATTGGCCAAAAAATCGTTACAGGTTAGTGCGTTAGCTGAAAGTCAGGCCGTAGAAGGTCGTGACCGTTTACAGCATCAATCTAAAAATATGTGTAACATTATACAATCAGTCGATGAAATTTCTTACAATATTAAACAATTAACAGATATGTCTAAGGAAATGGAATCGATTATGAATGTTGTCACGAACATAGCCAATCAAACGAATTTACTTGCTTTAAATGCGGCTATTGAAGCAGCGCGTGCTGGAGAAGCAGGGAAAGGTTTTAGTGTTGTTGCAGATGAAGTGCGTAAATTATCTAGTCAAACGAAAGAATCAGTTACATCTGTGGCAAAACTATTAGAAAAAACAACAGAGCGCACAGATAAGCTAGCTCACTCGCTTCACCATATTCAGGCAGAGGTTGCTTCTGGTGAGGAAAACATGGCCCAAACGGAAGGGCAGTTTAACAAAATACTCGATGCTATGACAGAAGCTAAGAGTCAAAATGATCGTATGGAAAAAGAAATTCAAGCAATTTCTCATGTTCTTCATGAGCTTGGGCTAGCATTTAATGAAGTAACCAATTCTGCAGATAAATTAGCTAACGTAGCGCAAAACTTAAACTAATTGATGTTTATGTGTTGAAATGGCAACACTTCGTTAAAATTCAAGGACCAATAAATAATAGTATCCGCTGTGCCTTCCTCAGGCAGGATAAGAGCCATAAGCTGTATGCTCTTGCCCTGTTGACAGAAAGCACAGCGGATTTTTTTAGGTGCCAGGCACTCAAACAATTCTCAAACAATTTGCCGGCAAATATTTGCGAAATTTGTAATGGATTGAAGATAAATGTTTGTCAAAACAGTTTATACTAAAAGGAGATAAATAAAGAAATTAGGGGCGATTCTTCATGGAAACTATCGTTGTATTAGGTGGCGGCATTACTGGATTATGTACGATGCATTATTTACAGCGTCAAGTATTGGAAAGAAACATAGACGTGAAACTAGTGCTTGTTGAGAAAAATACTTACTTAGGTGGTAAGTTGCACTCTATATATGATCAAGGTTTTATTATGGAAGCGGGTGCTGATTCTATTGTTGCCCGTCATAAGGGCGTTATGGAATTAGTGCAAGAGCTTCATTTTGAACAGGAGCTTGTGTACAACGAAACAGGGATATCTTATATCTATACAAATGACGAGCTACATGCAATACCTGCTGATTCTACGTTCGGTATTCCAATGAGTTTAGCTTCACTCGAAGCAAGTACACTTGTATCAGAAGCGGGTAAAAAAATCGCATTGCAAGATTTAACGATGCCGAATAAAGGCTTTACGAAAGAAAGCTCGATAGGCGAGTTTTTGACATATTACTTAGGGGAAGAGCTAGTGCAAAATCAAATTGCACCAGTACTAGCGGGGGTATATTCTGGTGATTTACATCAACTATCCATTGCATCTACTTTGCCTTACTTAATCGATTATAAAAATGAATACGGAAGTATTATTAAGGGCTTTGATGCCAATCGCGAACAATTTATGAAAGCTTCCAATAAAAAATTTATTTCGTTTAAAAAAGGTTTATCCTCACTAATCGAGCGTCTTGAAGCTACCTTAACAGAAGTAGAAATTTTGAAAGGCGTAGCAACAACAAGTGTCAAGAAACAGGAAGGGCAATATGCCATTTCATTAGCAAATGGTAGGAAGCTGGTGGCAGAGCATGTTGTATTAGCATTGCCGAATGAAGCGGTACAAAGCTTATTGCAGGACCCATCATTGGATCATTATTTCAATGAATTTACTACAGCTTCTGCCATCACAATTTATCTCGGGTTTGATGTGCCAGATGCAGTATTGCCAGCAGATGGTACTGGCTTTATTGTGTCACATAATTCCAATGTCCAGTGCAATGCAGCAACGTGGACAAGTCGAAAATGGAAGCATACATCTGCTAATAATAAGTTGCTTGTACGACTCTTTTATAAGAGCATCAATCCAGCGTACGAAAAATTACGGAAGATGACCGATGAAGAGTTAGCAGCTGTCGCTTTAGAAGATGTGAAGAAAAGTTTAGGCATTGATGATAAACCAACTGTTGTCCATGTAGCTAAATGGATTGATCAAATGCCAAAATATGATTTAGCACATCATGAAGCGTTGAAAGGTTTAACAGCCGAACTTGCAGAAAAGTATCCAAATTTATCGATAGCTGGTTGTTCTTATTTCGGTGTAGGTATTGGTGCATGCATACAAAATGGTAAGCAAATAGGCGAAGAGCTTGCTAAAAAACTACGATAATTAAATTATCCCGAATCAATCCTCTAATGGAGCGAAAGGTTGCAACCCCCGCGGGAACAGCAAGCAAACCGAGACCCTGGACTGAGCTTAGCGAAGGAAGCGGCTCGGCGCTTGCCCGCGGAAAACGCAACCTGTAGCGAAATGTTGCTCGTATATATGCTATAAAACTTTACGAGGCTAGAAATAGTGACTGACTCTTACGGGGGAAAGCGGAAACCAGAATGCATATTTCTTAATGATATACCGACTATACTAATGGAGCGAAATGTTGCGACTCCAGCGGGAACAGCAAGCAAACCGAGACCCTGGACTGAGCCTAGCGAAGGAAGCGGCTCGGTGCTTGCCCGCGGAAAGCGCAACCTGTAGCGTAATGTTGCTCGTACCCCTACTTAAAAAGTGTCACCTCTAGCATTGGTAGTCAGGTGAAATAAAGCTGAAATAAGATAATTTTCTGAAGAAATCTCCTTTGTTAAGTGAAATAGTCTTGACTCTATCGCCTGTAAACGATATGATTCTTTTAATTATTTGAAAAATTCATACTAAATTCTTATCAAGAGAAGCTGAGGGACTGGCCCGATGACGCTTCAGCAACCAACGTATGTCAGGTGCTAAATCCAGAAGACCACGCTGGTCGAAGATGAGAAGGAAAAACAATTACGATTCGTTAAAGCCTTCTTTATGTAAAAAGAAGGCTTTTTATATTTTGCGTATAACGAAAGAGAGGGCTACGTTTTATGGGATTGCTAGAAAAATTAAAAACGCATGTGTTAACAGCTGACGGTGCCATTGGTACTGTATTATATGGCTACGGCTTGGAGTATTGCCATGAAGAAATGAATGTACAGAGACCCGAATTAATAGAAAAAATTCATAGAGAATACATTGCTGCTGGTGCAGATGTGATTCAAACGAATACATATGGTGCCAATGCGATTAAATTAGCGCGCTACGGTTTAGAATCAAGAGTTCAGCAATTTAATGAAGCAGCAATTACAATTGCAAAACGAGCAGCAGCGGATGGCGGGCAATTTGTGTTAGGCACAATTGGTGGCATCCGTGGTATTCGTAAAAGCGATGCAACATTAGAGGAAATTTTAACGACTGTTGAACAGCAAGCGACTGTGTTACTTGCAGGAAATCCGGATGGTCTTTTACTTGAAACATATTATGATTTCGAAGAATTAAGTGCAACGTTAAAAATGTTACGTGCCAAAACAGCGCTACCTATTATTGCGCAAGTATCGATGCATGAACCAGGTGTGTTGCAAAATGGCATGGCGTTAAATCAAGCATTACATGAACTTGAGGCGCTTGGTGCAGATGTAGTCGGCGTCAATTGTCGTTTAGGCCCACATCATACTATTCAAGCATTCGAAGGTGTTGAGCTTCCTGAAAGAGCGTTTATGTCTGCTTATCCAAATGCTTCATTACTAGATTTAGAGGATGGGCGTGTCGTTTATGAGTCAGAAGCGGATTATTTTGGTCGAGCAGCGGTTGCATTACGTGACCAAGGTGTGCGATTAATCGGTGGATGCTGTGGCACGACACCGAAGCACATAGCAGCGGCGAAAAAATATTTAGAAGAGTTAACACCTGTTGAAGAGAAATTTACAAAGCCTGAAAAGGTAGAAGTTGTACGCGAAGCAGAACCTGCAACGTATGAGCCTTTGCATGAAAAGGTAAAGCGTGAGCGCTCGGTTATCGTGGAGTTAGACACACCTAGACATTTAGAAATTGACGGCTTTATAGAAGGTGCGAAAAAATTATATGAAGCTGGCGCAGATGTCGTGATGATGGCAGATAATTCTCTTGCATCTCCCCGCATTAGTAATGTGGCGATGGGTGCGCTATTAAAGGAAACACATGGTGTAAGACCGTTGACGCATATTACGTGTCGTGATCGTAATTTAATTGGATTACAATCACATTTAATGGGCTTAAATGCGCTTGGTATTCATGATATTTTAGCGGTTACAGGAGATCCAACAAAGGTTGGTGACTTCCCAGGTGCGACAAGTGTTTATGATGTATCGTCAATGGAGCTAATTCAACTCATTAAGCAGTTAAATGAAGGGATATCGTTTTCCGGGAAGCCGTTGCGGAAAAAGGCGAACTTCTCTGTTGCGGCAGCCTTTAACCCGAATGTGCGTGTATTAGATCGTGCGGTAGCTCGACTTGAGAAAAAAATCGAACATGGTGCAGATTACTTTATTTCTCAACCTGTTTATACGAAAGAAAAAATTATCGAAATTTATGAGGCGACAAAGCATTTAGAGACACCGATTTATATTGGCATAATGCCAGTAACGAGCTATAAGAGCGCTGAATTTTTACACCATGAAGTACCAGGTATTAAATTATCGGACGATGCCCTGTCACGTATGAAGGCATGTGGTGAAGATAAAGAACGTTCAACATTAGAAGGGATTGCAATTGCCAAAGAATTAGTAGAAGTAGCTGCAGAATATTTTAATGGTATTTATTTAATAACACCGTTTTTACGCTATGATATGACGCTGGAGTTAATGAAATATATTGAGCAATTGGATGAACAGAAAAAAGGGGTAAGTATAGATGGCTAAGCACTTGATTGAAGAGCAACTGGAGAAACGAATTTTAATTCTAGATGGCGCTATGGGTACAATGCTTCAAAATGAAAACTTATCAGCAGAAGATTTTGGGGGCGAGGAGCTCGATGGTTGTAACGAAAATCTTGTGCTCACTAGACCTGATGTGCTTGAAAAGATTCACCGAAAATATTTAGAGGCTGGTGCAGATATTATTTGTACAAATACGTTTGGTGGTACGCCACTCGTATTAAATGAATATAATCTTGGAGCGAAGGCGGAAGAAATAAATAAACGTGCAGTAGAAATTGCGCGCAAAGTAGTCGATGAGGTTTCTACGCCAGAATGGCCTCGCTTTGTAGCGGGGGCTATGGGGCCGACAACAAAAACATTATCGGTCACTGGCGGTATTACATTTGATGAGCTTGAAGAGAATTTTTATGTGCAGGCAAAGGCACTCATTGAAGCGGGTTCAGATGTGCTACTTCTTGAAACGAGTCAGGATATGCTCAATGTCAAAGCGGGAACGCTTGGGGTTTCACGTGCATTTGAGGAGACAGGCAAAGAGCTACCTGTGATGATTTCGGGTACGATAGAGCCAATGGGTACGACGCTAGCAGGGCAAACAATTGATGCTTTTTACATATCAATCGAGCATATTAAGCCATTATCAGTCGGCTTAAACTGTGCAACTGGTCCAGAATTTATGACAGATCATATTCGTTCGTTAGCGGAGCTTTCTACAGGTTATATTAGCTGTTATCCAAATGCAGGTTTGCCTGATGAAGAAGGTTGCTATCATGAATCACCAGAGTCCTTATCTCAAAAATTAAAAGGCTTTGCTGAAAAAGGCTGGCTAAATATTGTTGGCGGTTGTTGTGGTACGACACCAGCCCATATTGCAGCGATTCGAGAAGTACTAAAAGATGAAAAGCCACGACAATTGCCGGAAAGTACACATGGTCATGTTGTATCTGGTATTGAGCCTTTAGTGTACGATGATTCGATGCGTCCGCTATTTATTGGGGAACGAACAAATGTTATTGGCTCTCGTAAATTCAAAAATTTAATTATTGATGGTAAATATGAGGAAGCAGCAGAAATCGCACGTGCACAAGTGAAAAATGGGGCACATGTTATTGATATTTGTTTAGCAAACCCTGACCGTGATGAATTAGCTGATATGCGTGGCTTTATGCAAGAGGTTGTTAAAAAAGTGAAGGTGCCACTCGTTATTGACTCTACGGATGAAAAAGTAATTGAAGAAGCACTTAAATTTTCACAAGGGAAAGCCATCATTAACTCTATTAATCTAGAGGATGGGGAAGAACGTTTTGATGCGGTAATGCCACTAGTGAAAAAATATGGTGGTTCCTTAGTTGTCGGTACGATCGATGAGCAAGGGATGGCGGTCGATCGTCATCGTAAATTAGAAATTGCCGAGCGTTCTTATCAATTATTAACGGAGAAATGGGGCTTGGCGCCAGAGGATATTATTTTTGACCCGTTAATGTTCCCAGTTGGTACAGGGGATGAACAATATATTGGTTCAGCACTTGAAACGATTGAGGGTATTCGTCTTATAAAAGAAAAAATGCCGCGCACATTAACCGTGCTCGGTGTTAGTAATATTTCATTCGGCTTACCGCCAGTTGGCCGAGAAGTATTAAATGCAGTTTATTTATATCACTGTACACAGGCGGGCTTGGATTACGCAATTGTTAATACAGAGAAGCTAGAGCGTTATGCATCGATTCCTGAAGAGGAAATTAAACTAGCAAATGATCTATTATTTAATACAAATGATGAAACATTAGCAGTATTCACTGATTTTTATCGTGATAAAAAGAAAGAGAAAACAGAAGCGGATATTCCGAAAACAGTGGAAGGGCGCCTAGCTTACTATATTTTAGAAGGTACGAAAGAAGGGCTTATTGAAGACCTGGATGCTGCTCGTGAAATTTTTGAATCGCCGCTTGATATTATTAATGGACCATTGATGGAAGGGATGGCGGAGGTTGGGCGTTTATTCAATGACAATCAGCTTATTGTAGCGGAAGTATTACAATCAGCAGGCGTTATGAAGGCAGCTGTCGCACATCTTGAGCAATTTATGGAGAAAAATGAGGACAGTTCCGGTAAAGGGAAAATGGTGCTTGCTACTGTAAAAGGTGATGTACATGATATTGGTAAAAACCTTGTAGATATTATTTTAAGTAATAATGGCTACAAAGTGGTTGATTTAGGTATTAAAGTAACGCCATCTCAGTTAATCGAGGCTATACGAAAAGAAAAACCGGATTTTATCGGACTGTCAGGCTTACTTGTTAAATCTGCACAGCAGATGGTCATTACTGCGCAAGATTTTAAAGCTGCGGGTATTGATGTGCCGATTTTAGTAGGGGGAGCGGCGTTGTCTCGTCGCTTTACTGAAACGAAAATTGCCAATGAATATGAAGGTCCTGTTATTTACTCAAAAGATGCGATGCAAGGGCTAGAGCAAGTAAATCTATTAATGGGTGCTGAAACGCGAGAAAACTTTTTAGCTGAAATAGCAGAGTCACGTCAAAAACGATTAGAAGCAGATGAAAAACGTGCAGCGCGACCTGTGAAAGAAGTGACAGTGAAGCCAGTTCGTACAATAAAAGATGCGCCTGTCTTCCTACCAGCGGATGTTCGTCGTCATGTGAAAAGGGAGTATTCAGTGTCACATTTATATCCATATGTAAATATGCGCACATTAATTGGTCATCACCTAGGGTTAAAAGGACAAGTCCAGCAATTGCTTGATGCAGGGGATGCACGTGCTACAGAACTAAAAGAGTTAGTCGATGATTATTTGCAAAGTGATCTATTGAAACCTTCTGGCTTGTATCAGTTCTTCCCAGCACAAGCGGATGGTGATGATGTGGTCGTTTATGATCCGTCAGATAGTAAAACGGAAATTGAACGTTTTACTTTCCCTCGTCAACAAGTTGAACCATTTATGTGTTTAGCAGATTTCTTGAAAACTGTAGATAGTGGGGAAATGGACTATATTGCACTGATGGTGGTAACGGCTGGTCAAGGTGTAATGGCGACAGCTCGCCAGCTAAAAGAGGAAGGGAAATTCCTTGAAAGTCATGCCCTACAATCAACCGCTCTTGAGCTTGCGGAAGGCTTTGCAGAGCGTATGCACCAAGAAATTCGAGATCAATGGGGCTTCCCTGACAGCACAGATTTTACAATGCGCGACCGTTTTGCTGCAAAATACCAAGGACAACGCTTCTCCTTCGGCTATCCTGCATGCCCGAACTTGGAAGACCAAGAGAAACTATTTGGCTTATTAAAGCCTGAAGATATTGGGGTTCATTTAACAGAAGGCTTTATGATGGAGCCAGAAGCTTCTGTTTCTGCAATTGTTTTTGCACATCCAGATGCAAGATATTTTAACGTGTAATGTAGCTCTAATCTCTTTATAGAAGTGGATGAAGTTTGCGGATTTTGAGAAGGCGACGTATGCCTAATCAAAATCCGTATGTCCTTTAGAGCGAAGCGAATGGAATATTTGTGCTAAGTACACTACCCTGCCGTTAGCGGTGGGGTCTATTTCTTATATAGTGAGGACGTGAATTGGATGATTCGATTTATGGAAGAAAAAGATTTACCATCGGTTTTAGCTATTTACAATGACATTATTTTAACGAGTAAAGCTGTATATCGATATGACATACAAACGTTAGAAGAGAAACAACAATGGTTTCATGAGCAACAAGCAGCTGGCAATCCGTTGCTCGTTTTTATGGACAATGGCGTAGTGGCTGGTTTTGCCAGTTACAGTCAGTTCCGTCCATATCCTGGTTATAAGCATACGATGGAGCATTCGGTCTATGTACACAAGGATCATTATAAAAAAGGCATTGCCAGTAAGTTGATGCATGAGTTGATTGCTATCGCACAAAAGCAAGGCGTTAAAACGCTAGTTGCCGGTATCGATGGCGAGAACGTCGCTAGTATTAAGGCACATGAGAAGTTAGGATTTACATATGCAGGAACAATCAAAAATGCTGGTTACAAATTTGATGAATGGCTAGATTTAGTATTTTACCAACTGTCTTTACCTGGACCTGAAAAAGTAAGCTAGTAGGCTTGACAATCGTTTATGTTTATGACAAATGTCATATGCTTTTTATGATGTTTGCGTCTATTGCTAGTTATTCTCTTGTTTTATGATGAGGTCATAAGCAAAAGGAAACGAGGGAAAAAAGGAATGGCAACAGATAAAGAAAAAACGAAGAAATTACGCCAAGATGTAGCACCATTTGCGAAATCAGATACTGGTAAAAGCATTTTTCAAATGATCAATACAATAGTACCGTTAATTGTCCTATGGATTGCTGGATATATGTTAGTTGATGTTTCGCCATGGTTAACTGCAGCTTTAAGTGTTATTTCTGCTGGCTTTGTCGTTAGAACATTTATCATTTTCCATGATTGTACCCACGGTTCATTTTTCAAAAGTAAAAAAGCAAACGACTGGGTTGGCTTAGTAACTGGGGTACTAACATCGTTCCCATATGAAAAGTGGAAGCGTGAGCATACAATTCACCACGCAACAAGTTCCAATTTAGATAAGCGCGGTATTGGTGATATTGATATGATGACAGTAGAAGAATATTTACAATCTTCAAAAGGTCAACGTATGTGGTATCGTTTTTACCGTAATCCACTTGTAATGTTCGGTTTAGGCCCATTATATATGGTGTTAATTTTGAATCGTTTTAATAGAAAAGATGCCAAGCAAAAAGAACGCATGAATACGTATATTACTAACATGATTATTTTAGGCCTCTGTGCAAGTCTTATTTACGCTATGGGCTGGCAAGCATTTTTACTAGTTCAAGGTGTGACGTTATTTATCGCAGGTTCACTTGGAATTTGGTTATTTTATATCCAACATACGTACGAGGATTCTTATTTCGAGCACGACACCGAGTGGGATTATGTGAAAGCGGCTGTTGAGGGTAGCTCGTATTATAAACTACCGAAACTATTACAATGGGCAACAGGTAATATCGGCTTCCATCACGTACACCATTTAGCACCACGTGTACCGAATTATAATCTTGAAAAAGCGCATAATGAAACGCCACCATTGCATACAGCTACTACCATTACATTGCGTACAAGCTTAGAATCTTTACGCTTTAAATTATATGATGAGGAACAAGGTAAGTTTGTAACTTTTAAAGATGTGAATGACATTATAAAACGAAAAACGAAAGGCACAATTGCTGCTTAGTAGAATTTAACCAAACCAGCCATCTCATTTTGGGATGGCTGGTTTATATAATTACGATAAGTGTTTAAAAAGTACATAATGGCAAGTAAGGGCGCAAAAATTCTTTTCTTGTTATAATGTAGGGAAAAGTAGGAAAGAGCGTGAGATTATGATAAAGAAATGGCATAGTATCATTCCGAATAGTCCTATGCTCAGTATTTATTTATGGGTAATATTTTGTTTTCTACCGTTTTTCTTTATTTTTAAAAAATCATCATCGATTGAAATATCAATAGGGATTACTTTTTTAATGCTCTATTTTATTTTTTATCGATTTTCAGTAAACGCTAAAAACGGTCTAGTCTATATGTGGATTAGCTTTGAAATGGTCATTAATATTATTTTAACGATCTTGTATGGTTATGTGTATTTATCGATTTTCACAGCCTTTTTCATTGGGAATATCCGTAGACCTGTTGGCTTTTACATAATGTACGGGCTCCATATCGGTTTTACTGTGATTTCTACAGGGGTTGGTTTCTTCGTTGAGCTACATTTATTTTTATCACAGCTTCCATTTGTCGTACTTACGATTTTAGCAGTAGTCCTTTTACCATTAACGATTTATTCAAAAAATAAGCGTGAAAATTTAGAAGGACAACTAGAAACTGCGAATGAACGCATTGCCGAATTGATTGTCTTTGAGGAACGACAACGTATTGCGCGTGATTTACATGATACGCTAGGACAAAAATTATCAATGATAGGCTTAAAAAGCGACCTAGCCTCTAGGTTGATTGCACGTGATCCAGAGCAAGCTTTAATTGAAATTAAAGATATTCGGCAAACTGCCAGTATTGCCTTGAAAGAGGTTCGAGAATTAGTGTCGGATATGCGGACAACTAAATTTGAAGATGAGCTTATGCGCGTTTCTCAAATTTTAAAGGCGGCAGAAATGGAACTTGTTTTTGAGGGCGATAAAGACTCCTTACATGTTCCACCACTTGTGGAAAATGTGTTATCTATGTGTTTAAAAGAAGCCGTAACGAATATTGTAAAGCATAGCGGCGCAACCAAATGTGAAATCGCCTTCCATCAAAACTTTAAAGAAGTGCACTTAGTCGTTCGTGATAATGGACAGGGCATTTCAAGAAAGCAAGCATTGAAGTCGGGCAATGGCTTAAAAGGGATGCATGAACGTTTAGAATTTATAAATGGTTCATTTAAAATAGAAAATGAAAATGGCACAACATTAACAATATCGATTCCGGTGACGATTACACACCAAAAGGTTAAAGATAATCTGAAAAACCTATAGAAAGAGGGGTATGGCATGATACGAATTGTAATTGCTGAAGATCAGGGGATGCTGTTAGGCGCACTTCGTTCTTTACTTAGTATGGAAGAAGATATGGAGGTCGTCGGTTTAGCAAAAAACGGCGAGGAAGCTTTGGCGCTTGTAGCAGAGCATCAGCCTGATGTTTGTATTATGGATATTGAAATGCCAGTGAAAACTGGACTTGATGCAGCGGAAGAATTGCATAACTCAGACTGTAAAGTAATTATTTTAACGACGTTTGCCAGACCGGGTTATTTTGAACGAGCAAGAAAAGCAGGCGTTCGAGGTTACTTATTAAAGGATAGTCCTATCGAAGAATTGGTAAGTGCTATTCGGACAATCGTTGATGGTAAAAGAATTTACGCACCTGAACTGGTTGATTTTGTATACGAGGATGACAGTGAAAATCCACTGACGGAGCGTGAAAGCCAAGTGTTAACACTTGTGGCAGAAGGTAAAACGACAAAGGAAATTGCAGCAGAGTTATTTTTATCGGCAGGGACCGTTCGCAATTATATTTCCACGATATTAGAAAAGCTTCATGTCGGCAATCGTATTGAAGCGATTGCTCGCTTTAAAGAAAAAGGATGGAATAAATAAGTCTTCTGGATGTACTTTTCTTCGCTGAATAGGTATGCTAAAAAACAGAGATTTTATCTATCACTATTCATAAGGGAGTAAGATATATGCAAACTATTTCTGGTAAAACGGCACTAATTACTGGAGCCGGTCGTGGGATTGGCCGTGCAACAGCTATTGCTTTTGCAAAAGAAGGGATCAACGTAGGGCTTGTCGGTCGTACGTTAGAGAATTTACAACAAGTTGCCGATGAATTATCAGCATATGATGTGAAAGTGGCGCTTGCTACAGCGGATGTAGCAAATTTGCAATCCATCACAACTGCTGTAGAAAGTATTCGAGCTGAGTTAGGGCCAATCGATATTTTAGTAAATAATGCGGGAATTTCGAAATTTGGTAAGTTTTTAGAACTTTCACCTGAAGATTGGACGAATATCGTAGATGTCAATGTTAAAGGAGTTTATTACACAACGCGTGCGGTGCTTCCAGAGATGATTGAACGAGCATCTGGCGATATCATTAATATTTCATCTACTGCAGGTCAAAAAGGTGCGCCAATTACGAGCGCATATAGTGCATCAAAAGCTGCAGTGATTGGCATGAGCGAATCATTAATGTTAGAAGTGAGAAAACATAATATTCGCGTTGTAACGTTAACACCAAGTACTGTTGCAACAGATATGGCAGTTGAATTACAACTAACAGACGGCAATCCGGAAAAAGTTATGCAGGCAGAAGATTTAGCAGACTTAATGGTAGCTAATTTAAAATTACATCCACGTGTTGTATTAAAACATGCAGGTCTTTGGTCAACAAATCCTTAACCAAAAGTAAAAACGAGTTGCCAAACTGGTGACAAGATAAAAGGCATCAAGAATCCATTCTTGATGCCTTTTTTATTTAAATCGCTAAGAAATATTTTTTGATACGAAGTTAAGTATATTAATTATTTGATTTCCGCAACGGGTGTGCCCGCGGAAAGCGCCCACCCGTAGCGGAAATCAACGCAAGTAGGTTGCAAGGCAATTGATTATTTTTTACGCTTTGTTAAGCGTCCAAGTACGAAGGCACCTGCTGCTACAGCAAGGACAGTATTTGTTTTTTTCGTAAATACTTGTTTCGTCACAAGGTTAAGATTTTGAGGACGTTCTGCTAGACGGCGCATAAAGTAACCGTACCAATCTTCGCCGAATGGCACATATACGCAGAAGTTATAGCCTTCTTTCGCAAGTTCTTTTTGCATGTCCGTGCGGAAGCCGTACAACATTTGGAATTCAAATTTATCAAATGGAATATTATTATCGGCAACAAAGCGTTTTACATGAGCAATAACGTTATGGTCATGTGTAGCAATCGATGTAAATTTGCCGTGTAATAAATGATATTCTATCAGTTCGATAAAGTTTAAATCGATATCAAGTTTATCTTGGAAGGCTACCTCCGCAGGCTCTTTATAGGCACCTTTTACGATACGTAAACGGTAGTTTTTAAATTTTTCAATATCGTCTTTAGCTCGGTAAAAGTACGATTGAATAACAGTGCCGACATTATGAAACGTTTTTGAAAGCTCTTCTACCATATCAAATGATGTTTGTAGACGGCCATAATTTTCCATATCAAAGTTAACGAATATATCATAACTTGCTGCTTTTTCTACAATTTCATATAAATTGTCGTAGCAAAAATCAACATCGATGTCTAAACCTAATTGGGAAGGCTTTAATGAAATATGCGCATCAACACCGTGTTCGTGAATTGCTTCAATGACAGCGAGGATTTGTTCTTTAGCCTTTGTAGCTTCTTCTTCATTTGCAACAAATTCCCCTAAATTATCCACTGTGCAAGAGATATTATGCGCATTTAATTCTTTGATGCTTGCAATTGTTTCTTCTATATTTGTACCAGCTACAACACTTTGAGCTCCTAATTTTAAGCCGTATTTTTTTGCAGCACTATTTAATAGTTGGTTTTCAGATAATTGGATGAAAAAATCGCGTAATAACATGGGTCATTCTCCTCACTGCATTTTTCTTACTAGTATAACATATTTGAAGAGTATGTCATGATAGCACGAAAACAATTATTTCATTTCTAGCATCTGCAATCGATCGTTAAAGAGTACAGGATAGCTTAAAAAACCGATCATTATGCTTGATAATGTTGCCGTTGTTAGTAGAGCAAAAATGATTAATAGTTGGAATTGAACTGCTTGTATTGGATCTGCTCCGCCAATTATTTGACCGCTCATCATACCAGGTAACTGGACAAGTCCAATTGTTTTTTGGCTTTCAATGGTAGGAATCATGCTTGCTTTAATAGCATTAATTAGTTGGCGATGAATGGCCTGTTTAGGAGTACCGCCTAAAGATAATATGAGCTCAATTTCGTTTTGGTGACTTGTAATTTCCGCGGTGAAACGATTTAAAAATAAGATGGACAATACCATAGAGTTTCCGATTAACATGCCGCTAATCGGGATAATATATTGTGCGGTAGTAGGGACAATGCCGAAACCGAGTAAAACACCTTGTGTGACAATTTCCACCGTTACGAGTGTAAATACTATTTTCCATGTAATGCCCTTAATGCCTTTGCCTTTTTTTCGGGCATTTAACGTGGCGGCTAAAATCATCAATGCTACCATTAAAAAAATATAAATGGGGCTGCCCGCATCAAAGACAAACTTTAAAATATAGCCGACTGCCAGTAATTGAATAATAGAACGAATAGTTGCAATCACTGTGTCTTTTTCAAGATCAAGCTTAAAGGTTTTCGAAAGTACTAAAGGGATTAATACAAAAATTAATGTTAGCGAAAGTGATGTATAGGTCATGCGTTTACCCCCTGAACAAATTCAGCGACTCTCGGATTACTAGGGGCTCTTAATATTGAGCTTTCGCCTGTTTCGATAAGCTCTCCTCCCATCATGACCCATGTGTAGTGCCCAATTGTTAATGCTTGTTGTAAATTATGTGTAATCCAAATAATTGTAACATTATATTTTTCGTTAATTGTCGTAATAAGTGCTTCGATATCTTGAACTGATTGTCGATCGAGTGCAGAAGTAATTTCATCCAACAATAATATAGAAGATTGGTTAATTAAGGTGCGGGCAATGGATACTTTTTGACGCTGTCCACCTGATAACTCATTGGTGGGGCGATGTAAAAAGCTGTTATCGAGCCCGACGTCTTGTAAATATTGAATGGCTTCTTGCTTGGAGAGCTTTTTTCCTTGTAACACAAGTGGTAGTGCTAAATTATCAAATACGGTTCCGTAAATCATCGGTGCTGCTTGTAGGGCTATTCCGACATATTTTCTTAATGTAGTAGGCTCATAATTTGTAATGGGTTGATTATCAATGGATATATGGCCTTCTGTCGGGGACAGTAGTCCGTTGCACATTTTTAATAAGGTGGTTTTGCCAGCACCAGATGGACCAACGAGGGTCGTAATTTTCCCTTTGGGGAATGACCCAGTAATTGATTTTAAAATGTTCTTTTCATTTACTGTAAAGCTCACTTGTTGAAGGTGAATAGCGGGCTCATATAACATAGTCATGTAGTTGAAACTCCTTTAAGCTTATAGGTAAAATAACTGTAGCATGAAATGATTTGACGCTACAGCTATTTTACCTTTTTGTAATATACTCTAATCAGAATAAGTGAGGGGAACGGATAAATGGATGTTTTATATGTAGATACACTCACATACGCTCAAGGCGAGATGTATATTATTGCTTCCGATGAAGGGCTTGTCTATATAGGGACGCCGAATACAGCATTTGAAGAAGTGGAAAAATGGGCTCAAAAGTCGTTCAAAGGTTATCGTTTTGAAGACAATAAAGAAAAATGTATGCCTTACGTCGCGCAATTGACGGCTTACTTTAATAGAGAGCTTACTGAATTTAATGTGCCTATCCATGTGAAAGGAACAGCATTTCAGCTTGCTGTATGGGATGCGCTAAAAGAGCTCCCTTATGGTACGACAACAACCTATTCTGCTATTGCAGAACGCATTGGCAAACCAAAGGCAGTGAGAGCAGTAGGTAGTGCAATAGGGGCCAACCCGATTTTAGCAATCATCCCGTGCCATCGTGTGATCGGCAAAAATGGTAAGCTAACGGGTTTCCGAAGTGGACTAACGATGAAAGAGTTTTTACTTGAATTAGAACAAGCGTAATTTTTACTCTTGTGAGGCTATAAAAAAGAATCTGCTGGACTGTCGAGGTTTTCTTGAGCCAGCCAGCAGATATTATAAGTTAGATGCTAGACATGTTCTTCCATGACAGTTGTTTGCGTTTTGCCGATGTGAGTTAAACGCTGTGCAAATGTTTCACCTTGAATCGCGGAGCTTTTAAAAACTTCTTGATATTCATAGGCGGGCGTACCGTGTTCGATAACATCTAGACCAGTCATTTCTTCTTCTACTGATACACGTAAAGGCACAAAAGCTTTAATAATAAATAGGCCAGCTGCCACCGAAACGCCAACCCAAGCAATTGTTGCAATGACACCTATTGCTTGAATGCCTAGTAAACTGAAACCACCACCATAAAATAAACCTTGACCGTTAATATCAAATAGTCCAACTGCAAGTGTGCCCCAAATACCACAAATTCCATGGACTGCAATGGCACCTACAGGATCATCGACTTTTAATTTCCATTCGATAAAGCGAACACCTTCAACTAATAATGGCGCAGCAATGAAGCCAATAATGATGGAACCGATAATGCTAACGTTAGCTGCACCAGCTGTAATAGCTACAAGCCCTGCTAAAGCACCGTTGAGTGTTAGTGAGCCATCGATGTGGCCGTAGCGGAATTTTGTGTAGAAGGCAGTAGCGACAACACCAGCTGAAGCTGCGAAGAAAGTATTGGCAATGACCTTTGGCACGAGCGTAGGATCTGCTGCTAGTGTAGAGGCACCGTTGAAACCGAACCAGCCGAACCACAGCAAGAACACGCCTAATGCGCCAAGAGGAATACTATGACCAGTAATAACATTTACACGACCATTTTCGTATTTGCCTAAACGCGGTCCAATCATGATTGCTGCTACAAACGCAGCTACAGCACCAGTTAAATGGACCACTGTAGAACCAGCGAAATCGATAAAGCCTAAATCAGTTAACCAGCCTTGACCGCTCCATATCCAATGTCCAACTACGGGGTAAACAAGTAACGTCATTAAGATAATGACACCGATATAAGCAAAAATATTTGTACGTTCTGCTACCGCTCCAGATAAGATGGTTGCACCTGTTGCAGCGAACATTGTTTGGAAAATAAAGAAGGATAGGTCATCTACGCCGTTTAAAGCAAATCCGCTTGTGCCGAAGATGCCTCCAGCTGTGTCACCGAACATAATGGCATAACCGCATAGAAAGTAGACGATGCCTCCGAGCGATATCGTTAAAAAGTTTTTCATAATAATGTTTACGGCATTTTTAGAGCGTGTAAAACCAGCCTCAACCATTGCAAAACCTGCATGCATAAAAAATACTAAAATGGTACCGAGCATAACCCAAACTAAATTGACAGATAATAGTACGTCCTCCATAGCAATCTCCCCCTTAATCTACAGCAATTGATCCGACTTCTTTCGTACGGATGCGAATTGCCTGTTCTACTGGATAAATAAAAATCTTTCCGTCGCCAACCTTACCGGTTGCAGCGTCGCGTAATAAAACTTCCACAATAGCATCAACTCGGTCATCGTCGACAATCATTTCTAGTTTTAATTTAGGTAAAAATTCAATTTCGTACGCATTGCCACGAAACAAACCTGTATGACCTAATTGACGACCGCAGCCAGCAATTTCAGAAATGCTTAAACCTGCAATGCCGACCGTTGCAAGTCCGTCTCGTACAACCCCGAATACTTCCGGACGAATAATTGCTTCTATTTTTTTCACTCACATCAGCTCCTTGCGTAAATTTAATTTACATACTATAGCGAGCTGATAAACGGCGCAATTGTTTTTTTAAAACCCATGTTATGTTATATTACATGCTGTATTTCGTTTTTCGTAATAGATTGCTAAAAAGCTATTTGTTAAAGGAATGAAAGCGGTGCTAAAATTTGTGTCTAAATTATGAACGGTTCTAAATTTTCTGACTATTAATGTAAGAAAACCTAACATGTAATAGAAAACGTGTTAAACGCAAGATTTTGGGTAAATAGTGTATACTAGGACTAATTATGAAAGTGGAAGAAGGGAATTCCTATGAGATCAAACTATGCTGACGATAGCTTAGCGCTACACACGGACTTATACCAAATCAATATGGCAGAGTCTTATTGGGCTGATGGTATACATAATAGAAAAGCGGTTTTTGAATTATATTTCAGAAAATTACCATTTGGAAATGGCTATGCCATATTTGCCGGATTGGAACGTATGCTGGAATATTTACGAGACTTTCGTTTTAGTGAATCCGATATCGCTTATTTGCGTGAAGAAGTTGGATACAAAGATGATTTCATTGACTACTTAAAAAACATTCGCTTTACAGGTGATATGTATTCAATGGCGGAAGGGGAGCTCGTTTTTGCAAATGAGCCAATTGTTCGTATTGAGGCACCGCTAGTTGAAGCACAGCTTATTGAGACAGCTTTATTGAACATTGTGAACTACCAAACGCTAATAGCGACAAAAGCGAGTCGCATTAAACAAATCGTAAAAGATGAAATGGCGATGGAATTTGGTACGCGCCGTGCGCATGAAATGGATGCGGCAATTTGGGGGACTCGTGCAGCCTTTATAGGGGGATTCGCTTCTACAAGTAATGTTCGCGCAGGGAAATTATTTAATATACCAGTTGCTGGTACGCATGCGCATGCACTTGTCCAAGCATATAAAAATGATTATGATGCATTCCACGCTTATGCTAAACGTCATCGTAATTGCGTGTTTTTAGTGGACACATATAACACGTTGAAATCTGGCGTGCCTACAGCTATAAAAGTGGCAAAAGAACTAGGGGATAAAATTAATTTTATTGGTATTCGTCTAGATAGTGGGGATATTGCATTCCTTTCCAAAGAGGCGCGTCGTATGTTAGATGAAGCAGGCTTCCCTAATGCTAAGATTGTTGTTTCAAATGATTTAGATGAATACACAATATTAAATTTAAAGGCTCAGGGTGCCCGCGTAGATATGTGGGGCATTGGAACAAAGGTCATTACAGCTTATGATCAGCCAGCATTAGGAGCTGTCTATAAGATGGTGGCAATTGAAAATAAAGATGGTCAGTTAGAGGATACAATCAAAATTTCCGCCAATGCTGAAAAAGTATCAACACCTGGTTTAAAAAATGTTTATCGCATTATCGATCGGAAAAACGGCAAATCAGAGGGTGACTACATTACAATGCACGATGAAGATCCTCAATCTGAAGAGCGCATCAAAATGTTCCACCCTGTGCATACATTTGTGTCCAAATTCGTGACGAATTTTGAGGCGAAAAACTTACATCAGCATGTTATTCATAAAGGTGAAGTCATTTATCAAAATCCGACGTTGGTGGATATGCAAAAATATGCAGCTGAAAATTTAGAGTTGCTATGGGATGAATACAAGCGTGCAATGAATCCAGAGGAATATCCGGTCGATTTAAGCCAAAAATGCTGGGATAATAAAATGCGCAATATAGAAGAAGTTCGAGAAATGGTCAATCGAATTGTCAAAGGGTAAGGAGTGGGTATGTTATGACATTACAACAGCAAATCATTCAAGAATTACACGTTTTGCCAACTATTGATGTACAACAGGAAATTCGTAAATCCATTGATTTTTTAAAGGCGTATGCACATCGATATAGCTTTGTAAAAGGATTTGTGCTTGGGATTTCCGGTGGCCAAGATTCTACTTTAACTGGCAAATTAGCGCAACTAGCCGTTGATGAGTTAAATGCAGAAGCGGGTGAGGAGAAATATTCATTTTGGGCAGTGCGTTTGCCATACGGTGTTCAAAAGGATGAGCAGGACTGTCAGGATGCGATTGATTTTATACAGCCAACGCATACTTACACAGTGAATATTAAAGAAGCGGTCGATGCGAGTGTCCGTGCTCTAGAAAATGCGGGTGTGACACTTAGCGATTTTGTTAAAGGGAATGAAAAAGCACGTGAGCGCATGAAAGTGCAATTCTCGATTGCTGCAATGAATAGTGCAGTTGTTTTAGGAACCGACCATGCAGCAGAGGCGATTACGGGTTTCTATACAAAATTTGGTGATGGTGGAGCAGATTTAATGCCTATCTTTCGTCTTAACAAGCGTCAGGGAAAACAGTTGTTAGCGGCGCTTGATTGCCCTGAGCATTTGTATTTAAAAGTGCCAACAGCAGACTTAGAGGAAGATCGTCCGTCTTTACCGGATGAAGTAGCATTGGGATTAACATATGAGCAAATTGATGATTATTTAGAAGGGAAGGAAATTCCTAAAGATGCTCGCGAAATACTAGAGCAACACTATTTACGATCTCAACATAAACGCCATATGCCTATTACAATTTTTGATGATTTTTGGAAATAATGCTTATGAGAATAGAGTTGTTCAAAAGAATGTTTTTGAATAATTCTATTCTTTTTTAGTATTTTTGGTTCTGTTTGCTTAAATACTTGCATATAATGTCGATATAAATACCTATAAAGCAAACGAAATGTAAAGGAGGGTAACTAACAATGAGGACTTCTAGCGTAAGTGCGATGATGAGTAGTACTTTTCGTAATGAGCAGCAGTATTTACATGCTGGTGATCTTAGTCATAATTTTAGCCATACTGCACAGCAACAATTTCAAAAGAGTATGCAAAAAAAGAAAGAGAAAAAGCGCTCAACTAATGGGAGACAAAAGCAACAACAACGTCTCAATAAATTAGAGGCTGCTTTTGTTAATAATGAAGGTGATGTGCAAATTCACAATGAACTAAATGAAACAGCGGGAAAACTAAGTCGCCTTAGCAAGCTAAAGAAGCGTCACAATAGTTACCGAACTTCCATCTAGCTCGATATTTCCACCCTCTATACCAGTTTTGGTATAGAGGGTTTTTGCTTTGCGCCAATTCGGATTGCTTAGTTATCAGCAATATCGGTATAACTACCGACGATTTTGTAGCTCTAATTGCTGAATATAGTATTGGTTAAAAAAATAAAATTTGTAACTTTTTTGTAAGCGAAACGTTATACTACTTTATAGGCTTGTTCGCCACATAATAGTTCTTCACAACAAAGTAAGTTACGAGAGTGCATGCAAGTGGCACATTAATTGTGTTACGAAACAGTTTTCGATATGCTTAAAGTAAATTATCGTGCAATTCAAACAATTGGCTAGCGAAAGTGGGAGGGGTTTTTGTTTTATGAATTTACAAATACAAATGGTATTAGAAAATATAGAAAAAGTTATGATTGGTAAAAGAGATGTGGCGGAACTTAGTATTGTTGCATTGCTTGCTAACGGTCACGTCTTACTAGAGGACGTGCCGGGTGTTGGGAAGACAATGATGGTACGGGCCCTTGCGAAATCATTTGATGCTCAATTTAAACGTATTCAATTTACACCTGATTTACTGCCCTCGGATGTTGTCGGTGTATCTATTTATAATCCGAAAACAATGGAATTTGAGTTTCGTCCAGGGCCGATAATGGGCGATGTAGTATTAGCCGATGAAATTAATCGAACATCACCTAAAACACAATCTGCATTACTGGAAGCGATGGAGGAAGCATCTGTCACAGTCGATGGTAATACACTTCAAATCTCTGAGCCATTTTTCGTCATGGCTACTCAAAATCCTATCGAACACGAAGGAACGTATCCTTTGCCGGAAGCCCAGCTTGATCGCTTTTTGCTGAAAATAAAAATGGGCTATCCAACTAGGGGGCAAGAAGTCGAAATTTTGCGCCGTGCTGAAAATGGCAAATCTATCGAAAAAATTGAAGCGGTTCTTTCGACTGCGCAGTTAGTTGAATTACAAAAGCTTGTCCAAGGAGTTTATGTAGAAGACTCTGTAAAAAATTATATGGTCGAGCTAGCTTCTCAAACGAGAGAGAATAATTATGTGTATTTAGGGGTTAGTCCCCGTGCAACTATCGCTTTAATGAAGGCATCACAGGCTTATGCGTTTATGAAAGGGCGTAGCTATGTAATACCAGATGATGTTCAACATTTAGCGCCATATGTTTTTAGTCACCGATTAGTGTTGAAGCCAGATGCGCGCTATGATGATGTAACGGCAGAGGAAATTATTGAGCGTATTATCGCAAAAACACCTGTGCCGACGAAGAGGTTTGCAGAGCAATGAAAAAATGGCGAGCCCTTTTTGAGAAAAGTAAACATTTTCTATTAGTGAGCTTTCTGATGCTTTTAACGTTTTGCTATGCGATGTTTCAAGGTGGTTTTGTTAGCTGGTTTGTGTTTTTTACAGTAAGTCCATTTTTATTGTATGCCTTTATTTTTCAACTTGTTCGGGAGAGCATTTTTCGAGTGGAGCGGAAAATCGAACCTTCTCGTGTTGAAAGTGGACAATCGGTTAACGTAACGATAAACGTAGAACGAAAAACGCGTTTTCCATTTGCTTATATGCTTATGGAGGAACTTGTTGGTAGTGCGACGCTAGTTCAGTCAAAAATACAAGCGAAAGACGCGATAAAATTTGTCGGTTTTAAAAAGACCTTTACGTGGCGTTACACACTAGAAAACTTGCCGCGTGGTGAGCATCGTTATTTAGGTGCAAATATAATCTTCTATGATTTTTTCGGTTGGGCACAAAAACGCATGGTGGTAGAGAAGGAACAAACCGTTCTCGTCTATCCAAGAGTGCATGATATGAAATATGCTACATTACAAGCAAAATTAGATGTTGGGTCTATGATGTCTCCTTATTCCATTGTCAAGGATACATCAATGGCCGTTGGTTTACGTGAATATGTACCGGGAGACCGCTTTTCATGGATTCATTGGAAGTCTTTTGCGAAAACGCAATCACTTCAGTCGAAGGAATTTGAGGACCGTCAATCCCAGGAATTGCTGTTAATGCTGGATGAGGGAGCTTCCTCGTTGTTTGAGGAGAAAATTGAGTTAGTAGCATCTATGCTTAAAGCAATTGTACAAGGGCGAGGCGATATTTCTTTTGTTTCAACAGGAGCAAATACAAAAGTGTTTTCTGCCATCCAAGGTGAAAAGCAACTAGACCGAGTTATGCAACATTTGGCGAGTGTAAAACCTGTTGAACAGGCTAATTTCCAATTACGTGATCCACAAGTTTTCCAGCGTGTTGCAACACTTTTATATGTTACGAGTGATATTTCAGATGACTTATTACATACTCTAGGCAATTCGGTGAAAAGCTGTATTTGTTTTGTAGTAACGCAACAGACACAAGTAGTTTCAGATGTCACAAAGCGTTATAAACATATTCAAGTTGTTTATGTAGACCCGACAAATTATTACCACTTGTTCACGGAGGTGATGAAGCCGTGAAAAAATCACTAGAAAATTTTATTGAGTTGGCGATCGCTTATGTCATTATTTTCTTTATTCTGCGTGAATGGCTAGTACCGGTTATGCAATTAACGAACACAGGTGTAGGGTATTTGTTTTTAATTTTTATCGGCTTAGCATTAGCGTTAAGTTTATTTAAAGTTCCACCGTTATTATCGGGACTTGTAAAATTAGGTTACATTACGTGGTTTGTGATATTTGTTTATAGTGAAAATCCATTCTTTTCAGGTCACACGCTACCGTTTTTAACAAATGAAGTGACATGGAACATGGTAAATATATTTTCTGGGAATTTTGAACAAGTATCGGATCCGTTTAGAACCGTCCTGTTTTTAGTATTGATTTGGATGTTAATTTATTTAATTCATCATTGGATTACAGTGCACCATAATATTTTCTATTTCTTCGCATTAACCGTATTTTTCATTGCAACACTTGATACTTTTAGTGAATATAACGGGAAAGCGGCAATTGTGAAAGTAGTTGTACTTGGTCTAATGATGACGGGTGTCCTTTTTATTAAACGGTTAAGGCTTCAAGTAGATGCCCCAAGTGAGATTATTAAAAAGTTGAAAATTATAGTGCCGATGCTTATTTCGGTGGCGCTTGTTAGTATGGTGGCGTTCTTTTTGCCAAAAGCAGGACCTACGTGGGCTGATCCAGTGCCATTTATTAAAAGTGTGACAGGGCAAAGTGGTGTAGGAGATGGCCAAAAAACAGTTGGTTACAGTGAAGACGATAGTAGGTTAGGTGGTCCTTACAACGGTGATAATACATTAATTTTTACTACAAAATCCCGTGATCGACACTATTGGCGTATCGATACAAAAGATACGTATACATCAAAAGGCTGGGAATTATCGAATGAGTTTATGGGAGAAGTGGTTTTTGAAAATGATACCCCGATTCAAACGTCTTTGCAGGTAGGATCGCGAGAAAATGAACGCCAAATTGAGTTGGATTTTGCTATTCCGATGCCATTTTTAATACAAACATATGGCATGCTGTCTGTATCGGCAAAGGACCCAACCTTATATATTCAAGATGCACAGACCGAAAAAATTGTTACGAAACAACAAAGTGGTTCGAATCAATTACTGTCTAGCTATACATTAACTTACAGTGAACCGAATTATAGCTTGCAGGACCTTCAAATGTCAGAGCCAGCTATGTTAGAAACATTAGATTCTTCGTATAATCGATTTTTACAATTACCGGATACATTGCCAAAACGAGTGCAAGATTTAACGATTGATATAACGCGCGACAAAGCATCGGTGTATGAAAAAATAAAGGCGGTAGAGGGATATTTTTCAAAAGGAAACTATCGATACGATAAAACAGCGGCTGCTTACCCTGCTGAACAACAAGACTATGTAGATCAATTTTTATTTGATACGAAAGTTGGCTATTGTGATAACTTCTCTACATCGATGGTCGTTATGCTTCGTTCTATTGGTATTCCTGCCCGTTGGGTAAAAGGATTTGCGCCGGGGAATGCAGGGCCTTTATCGGATGGCTATCGCGAATATCAGATTACCAATAATAATGCCCACTCATGGGTTGAGGCATATGTTCCTGGTACGGGTTGGATAGAGTTTGAACCAACTATTGGTTTTTCGGGTACAGTGAACATCAATTATGACTTGCAAAAGGAAACGCCAGAGCAAGACGATGTGCTAAAGCCGGAAGAGAAACCTGAACAACAACCAAAGAAAGAACAAACGACTAAAAACGCAACTGCTACTTCAACATTTAGTTTAGATAGTGTGTGGACATGGTTGAAGTCTTTAAAATATGTGTGGTTAGCAATCCTTGCTTTGCTAATCATTATGGCTGTGACATTATTTGTTCAACGAAAGACATGGATTCCTAAAATGCAGGTGCGTGTTTATCGGAATAAAGAAGCCGATTGGACAAATTTTGAAGCTTCCTATCAGGCGTTAACAAAACAATTAGGCCGTATTGGCTTAAGTCGAAAACATGGCGAGACATTACGAGCATTTGCAGAGCGGGTAGATGCGTCATTAGAGACAGACGAGATGCGGAAGTTAACAGCGGTATATGAGCACCATATTTATAGCAATAATGGGCAAGAAGTTGACTTTGTGAAACTGCGAGAAAGTTGGGAATATTTAATCAATCGCACAATCAGTTGATTTTAACGGTCACAAAGAGTAAAATGAAAAAAATTATATATGATTAGGATGGCTTTCATATAAGTTCGAAAATAGGGTTCGGATGTTTCTACGAAATCACCGTAAATGATTTCTCTATGAAGGTGAATGTTTTGGTTAGGTGAGATTTTTTTTATAGATCACTTTTCTTTGTTACGCATTCCCCTTTATATATCACGAGCTTATGGACGCGTAGGAAGTTTTTTTACTTTCATACGCGTTTTTCTTTGAACATATGAAAACGTCCTTTAATAATACAAGAAGAGGTGGAAATATTGTCAGCAAGCCCTTTATTAAAAGAGCAAGAAAAAATCGTTGTTTTAGACTTCGGTAGCCAATTTAACCAATTAATCACACGTCGTATCCGTGAATTCGGTGTCTTCAGTGAATTACATCCACATACGATCACAGCGGAAGAAATTAAAGACATGAACGCAACAGGTATCATCTTCTCAGGTGGTCCAAATTCCGTTTATGATGAAAATGCTTTCCATGTAGATCCAGCTATTTTTGAATTAGGTTTACCAATCCTAGGTATTTGCTATGGTATGCAATTAATGGCTCATACGCAAGGTGGTAAAGTTGAAGGCGCTGAAACACGTGAATACGGTAAAGCGGAAATTCAAGTGACTGCTGCAAATAAATTATTCGGTGAATTACCAACTGAACAAATCGTTTGGATGAGTCATGGTGACCATGTAACAGAAGTACCTGCTGGCTTTGAAATCATCGCAACAAGTGCATCTTGCCCAATCGCTGCAATGGCAAACGTAGAACGTAAATTATACGCAGTACAATTCCACCCAGAAGTTCGTCACTCTGTATATGGTAATGATTTACTACGTCAATTCGTGTTCGATATTTGTGGCGCTAAAGGCGATTGGTCAATGGCGAACTTTATTGAAATCGAAATTGCTAAAATTCGCGAAATCGTTGGCGATAAAAAAGTATTATGTGCACTTTCAGGCGGAGTAGACTCTTCTGTTGTTGCAGTACTTATTCATAAAGCAATCGGCGATCAACTTACTTGTATGTTCGTAGACCATAACTTAAACCGTAAAGGTGAAGTTGAACAGGTTATGAAAACTTTCACAGAAGATTTCGATATGAACTTAATTAAAATTGATGCACGTCAACGCTTCATGGACAAACTTGCAGGTGTGTCTGATCCAGAGAAAAAACGTAAAATTATCGGTAACGAATTTATTTATGTATTCGATGAAGAAGCTTCAAAACTTGAAGGTATGGATTTCCTTGCACAAGGTACGCTATACACTGACATTATTGAATCTGGTACATCTACAGCTCAAACAATTAAATCACACCACAATGTAGGCGGTCTTCCAGAAGACATGCAGTTCCAATTGATTGAACCATTAAAAACATTATTCAAAGACGAAGTGCGTGCACTTGGTTTAGAACTTGGTCTGGATGAGAAAATCGTTTGGCGTCAACCATTCCCAGGTCCTGGTCTAGGTATTCGTGTACTTGGTGAAGTAACAGAAGAAAAACTTGAAATTGTCCGCGAATCTGATTTCATCTTACGTGAAGAAATCGCAAAAGCTGGACTTGATCGTGATGTTTGGCAATACTTCACGGTATTACCTGATATTCGTTCAGTTGGCGTAATGGGCGATGCTCGTACGTATGACTACGCAATCGGTATCCGTGCTGTAACGTCTATCGACGGTATGACTTCTGACTGGGCACGTATCCCTTGGGACGTTCTAGAAAAAATCTCTGTTCGTCTAGTAAACGAAGTAAAACACGTAAACCGCGTGCTGTATGATATTACTTCTAAGCCACCAGCAACAATTGAGTGGGAATAATAGCTATTAGCGAGAGTCCTAAATACCTTATTTAAATAGGGTGTTTAGGGCTTTTTTTTATTGGAGTTACACTTCACTCATGTGGAGAAACCTTTTGTAAAATCGAGAGGATTTATATTCGACGATAATGTCCCAACCTCATTTCCGCAGCGAAAAATTAATGACACCTAAATAAATAAACGCTCTTATAGTTATTCCACGAAAATAAATAAAAGTGGTTTTTATTTTCCGCGAAATTTAATGCTTTGACGATGATATGCTAGGTTAGCAGTACAAGATTACGGTATACTTCAGTAAGATAAGGTATATTATAAAGTTGAATAGAATTTCTTTCAGGACGAAAAAGTAGGTGAACAACGTGGGTAAATATCAACTGGATACGAAAGGTAAAGTAGCTGTGGCAAAGTATCATGAAAAAAACAAGCCTGCCAAATTTGATAAAAAGCAGCAACTGGAAAAATTACGTACAGAGTATTTGAAAAAGAAGCAAGAACAACAGCATAACTAATGTGTTTAAAAACATAGGTTGACTAAATTCGCCTATGTTTTTCTTGTTTTATGGCGATAAGGACGATAATGTAAGTTGCGCTTTTTCTTTATTCTTCCGTTATTTTGCCAAAAACTTAACATTGATTTCATATTTTACACGAACTTTCGTATTTTTTTTATAATAAATGTTCGGAAATAGGCTTGAAATCTAAAAAACGAAATGATATATTACGATTGTAAAGTAAATAAGTCGTCGTATAATGTCGGGAATATGGCCCGTGAGTTTCTACCAAGTTACCGTAAATAACTTGACTACGATTTAGTTTTTATACGGATGTATAATAACTAATTTATTTCACACATTATTTGTGATGAAATGAATCGTAGACATGCGACTAGTAGAATAGTCAGCGTGTCTTTTTTGTTTTCGATATTGAAGACGACAATACGGAGGATTTTTTAACGATGAAAAAATATTTCATGTTCGATGAATTAGGTACTAATTATCGCCGCGAAATAATTGGTGGTATTACAACATTCCTTGCCATGGCATACATTTTAGCAGTTAACCCAGGCATTCTAGAAAGTGCAGGAATGGATAAAGGTGCTGTATTCGTAGCAACGGCATTAGCAGCAGCAGTTGGTTCTTTGATTATGGGTATTTTTGCTAAGTTCCCAATCTCTTTAGCACCAGGTATGGGTTTAAATGCATTCTTTGCCTTCACAGTAGTAGGGACGTATGGTATCCCTTGGCAAACGGGCTTAACGGGTGTATTCTTCTCAGGGATTATTTTTATTATCCTTTCACTAACAGGTATTCGTGAAACAGTTATTAACGCAATTCCAGCACAACTTAAATACGCAGTATCAGCTGGTATTGGTTTATTCATTACATTCGTAGGGTTACAAGGCGCTGGCATCGTTGTTAATAGCGACGCAACTTTAGTAACGTTAGGCGCATTTACAGGTTCAACACTATTAGCAGTGTTCGGTATTATTATTTCAATAATCTTAATCCTTAAATTCCGCAGCATCGGTATTTTCTTAGGGATGGTTATTACGGCAATCGTCGGTATGATTACAGGTGTGATTACTCCTCCAGGAGCGATTGTTTCAGCAATTCCGAGTGTAGATTCAACATTTATGGTAGCACTTAAACCTATTTTCAATGACTTTGGTTCTTTGCTCAACGTTAAATTTTTAGTAGTAGTATTAACATTCTTATTCGTTGACTTTTTCGATACAGCAGGTACATTAATGGCTGTAGCAACACAAGCAGGTTTAGTTAAAGACGATAAATTACCACGTGCCAGCCGCGCGTTAATGGCAGATGCATTAGCAACAACAATTGGTTCATTATTTGGTACATCAACTACTACTGCTTATGTAGAGTCAACTTCTGGTGTAGCAGCAGGTGCCCGATCAGGTTTTGCTGCAGTGGTAACGGCAATATTATTTATATTCGCATTGTTCTTCTCACCATTATTAGCAGTAGTTACTTCAGCAGTAACTGCACCAGCACTTGTTATCGTAGGTGTTTTAATGGTTTCGTCATTACGATTAATCGAGTGGGATAAATTCGAAATTGCAGTTCCAGCATTCTTTACAGTTTTAATGATGCCTCTAGGTTATTCAATCGCAACAGGTATCGCAATTGGTTTCGTATTCTACCCAATAACGATGCTTTTAGCAGGACGTAAAAAAGAAATTCACCCAATGATGTACGGATTATTCTTTGTCTTCCTTGCATACTTTATCTGGGTACGATAGTAGAAAGCGCTACTTAGTGAAAACTAAGTAGCGTTTTTTTATTTAAAAATAGTTTGCGTGCCTGGCACCAACATAAGTCACAGCCTCGATGACTGCTTACAATGTGCAGTGGGATTCAAGAAATTGTGTGAGTGCCAGGCACTTTGTTATTACTATAGAAGAAACTACTGTTTATATATTAACTGAATAGTTTTATTTCAATTAAACACTTGCAAACTATTATGTGAGATGATATATTTAAACACGTTGTTACGAAACATACGAACAACACACTGAAAGAAAATAATAGTTGACAATATCTAAACGATATGTTAAATTATAAAAAGTTACTTATTAAGTAACTAGCAAAATGAACCTTGAAAACTGAACAAGCAAAACGTAATCAATATAGTTTCTGAGCTAACTTATGTTAGTGAATGAAACAAAAATTTTGGACATCAAAATTGATGCCAGCAAAACAATTTGAGCTAATCAAATTTCTTTTATGGAGAGTTTGATCCTGGCTCAGGACGAACGCTGGCGGCGTGCCTAATACATGCAAGTCGAGCGAACAGAGAAGGAGCTTGCTCCTTTGACGTTAGCGGCGGACGGGTGAGTAACACGTGGGCAACCTACCCTATAGTTTGGGATAACTCCGGGAAACCGGGGCTAATACCGAATAATCTGTTTCACTTCATGGTGAAATACTGAAAGACGGTTTCGGCTGTCGCTATAGGATGGGCCCGCGGCGCATTAGCTAGTTGGTGAGGTAACGGCTCACCAAGGCGACGATGCGTAGCCGACCTGAGAGGGTGATCGGCCACACTGGGACTGAGACACGGCCCAGACTCCTACGGGAGGCAGCAGTAGGGAATCTTCCACAATGGGCGAAAGCCTGATGGAGCAACGCCGCGTGAGTGAAGAAGGATTTCGGTTCGTAAAACTCTGTTGTAAGGGAAGAACAAGTACAGTAGTAACTGGCTGTACCTTGACGGTACCTTATTAGAAAGCCACGGCTAACTACGTGCCAGCAGCCGCGGTAATACGTAGGTGGCAAGCGTTGTCCGGAATTATTGGGCGTAAAGCGCGCGCAGGTGGTTTCTTAAGTCTGATGTGAAAGCCCACGGCTCAACCGTGGAGGGTCATTGGAAACTGGGAGACTTGAGTGCAGAAGAGGATAGTGGAATTCCAAGTGTAGCGGTGAAATGCGTAGAGATTTGGAGGAACACCAGTGGCGAAGGCGACTATCTGGTCTGTAACTGACACTGAGGCGCGAAAGCGTGGGGAGCAAACAGGATTAGATACCCTGGTAGTCCACGCCGTAAACGATGAGTGCTAAGTGTTAGGGGGTTTCCGCCCCTTAGTGCTGCAGCTAACGCATTAAGCACTCCGCCTGGGGAGTACGGTCGCAAGACTGAAACTCAAAGGAATTGACGGGGGCCCGCACAAGCGGTGGAGCATGTGGTTTAATTCGAAGCAACGCGAAGAACCTTACCAGGTCTTGACATCCCGTTGACCACTGTAGAGATATGGTTTTCCCTTCGGGGACAACGGTGACAGGTGGTGCATGGTTGTCGTCAGCTCGTGTCGTGAGATGTTGGGTTAAGTCCCGCAACGAGCGCAACCCTTGATCTTAGTTGCCATCATTTAGTTGGGCACTCTAAGGTGACTGCCGGTGACAAACCGGAGGAAGGTGGGGATGACGTCAAATCATCATGCCCCTTATGACCTGGGCTACACACGTGCTACAATGGACGATACAAACGGTTGCCAACTCGCGAGAGGGAGCTAATCCGATAAAGTCGTTCTCAGTTCGGATTGTAGGCTGCAACTCGCCTACATGAAGCCGGAATCGCTAGTAATCGCGGATCAGCATGCCGCGGTGAATACGTTCCCGGGCCTTGTACACACCGCCCGTCACACCACGAGAGTTTGTAACACCCGAAGTCGGTGAGGTAACCTTTTGGAGCCAGCCGCCGAAGGTGGGATAGATGATTGGGGTGAAGTCGTAACAAGGTAGCCGTATCGGAAGGTGCGGCTGGATCACCTCCTTTCTAAGGATATTTTCGGAATACAAACCTTGGGTTTGTAAGATTACGTTTTGCGTTCAGTTTTGAAGGTTCATCATAAAGATGAAACTCTTCAAAACTTGTTCTTTGAAAACTGGATAAAACGACATTGAAATTGTAACAAACACATTTATTTTTAAATTAAGTTTTTTAGGCTTAATAACTTGGTTAAGTTATTAAGGGCGCACGGCGAATGCCTTGGCACTAGGAGCCGAAGAAGGACGGCACTAACACCGATATGCTTCGGGGAGCTGTAAGTGAGCTTTGATCCGGAGATTTCCGAATGGGGGAACCCACTACGTTTAATCGCGTAGTATCTTGACGTGAATACATAGCGTCTTGAAGGCAGACCCAGGGAACTGAAACATCTAAGTACCTGGAGGAAGAGAAAGAAAAATCGATTCCCTGAGTAGCGGCGAGCGAAACGGGAAGAGCCCAAACCAAGAGGCTTGCCTCTTGGGGTTGTAGGACACTCTATACGGAGTTACAAAGGAATGAGTTAGACGAAGCGACTTGGAAAGGTCCGCCAGAGCAGGTAAAAGCCCTGTAGTCGAAAGTTTATTCCCTCCAGAGTGGATCCTGAGTACGGCGGAACACGTGAAATTCCGTCGGAATCCGGGAGGACCATCTCCCAAGGCTAAATACTACCTAGTGACCGATAGTGAACCAGTACCGTGAGGGAAAGGTGAAAAGCACCCCGGAAGGGGAGTGAAAGAGATCCTGAAACCGTGTGCCTACAAGTAGTTAGAGCCCGTTAATGGGTGATAGCGTGCCTTTTGTAGAATGAACCGGCGAGTTACGATTACGTGCGAGGTTAAGCTTTAGAAGGCGGAGCCGCAGCGAAAGCGAGTCTGAATAGGGCGAATTAGTACGTGGTCGTAGACCCGAAACCAGGTGATCTACCCATGTCCAGGGTGAAGGTGAGGTAACACTTACTGGAGGCCCGAACCCACGCACGTTGAAAAGTGCGGGGATGAGGTGTGGGTAGCGGAGAAATTCCAATCGAACTTGGAGATAGCTGGTTCTCTCCGAAATAGCTTTAGGGCTAGCCTCGTGATGAGAATACTGGAGGTAGAGCACTGTTTGGACTAGGGGGCCATCCCGGTTTACCGAATTCAGACAAACTCCGAATGCCAGATATTTATACACGGGAGTCAGACTGCGAGTGATAAGATCCGTAGTCAAAAGGGAAACAGCCCAGACCACCAGCTAAGGTCCCAAAGTAATCGTTAAGTGGAAAAGGATGTGGCGTTGCACAGACAACCAGGATGTTGGCTTAGAAGCAGCCATCATTTAAAGAGTGCGTAATAGCTCACTGGTCGAGTGACGCTGCGCCGAAAATGTATCGGGGCTAAACGATTCACCGAAGCTGTGGATTGACATCTACGATGTCAGTGGTAGGAGAGCGTTCTAAGTGCGTTGAAGTCAGACCGGAAGGACTGGTGGAGCGCTTAGAAGTGAGAATGCCGGTATGAGTAGCGAAAGACGGGTGAGAATCCCGTCCACCGTATGACTAAGGTTTCCTGAGGAAGGCTCGTCCGCTCAGGGTTAGTCGGGACCTAAGCCGAGGCCGATAGGCGTAGGCGATGGACAACAGGTTGATATTCCTGTACCACCTCCTCACCGTTTGAGAAATGGGGGGACGCAGTAGGATAGGGTAAGCGCGCCGTTGGTTGTGCGCGTCCAAGCAGTAAGGCGTGTGTGTAGGCAAATCCGCACACTGTAACGTTGAGCTGTGATGGCGAGTCCGTATGGACGAAGTTCCTGATTTCACACTGCCAAGAAAAGCCTCTATCGAGGTGAGAGGTGCCCGTACCGCAAACCGACACAGGTAGTCGAGGAGAGAATCCTAAGGTGTGCGAGAGAACTCTCGTTAAGGAACTCGGCAAAATGACCCCGTAACTTCGGGAGAAGGGGTGCTCTTGAGCGTGCAAGCGCATGAGAGCCGCAGTGAATAGGCCCAGGCGACTGTTTAGCAAAAACACAGGTCTCTGCAAAACCGTAAGGTGACGTATAGGGGCTGACGCCTGCCCGGTGCTGGAAGGTTAAGAGGAGTGGTTAGCGCAAGCGAAGCTGCGAATTGAAGCCCCAGTAAACGGCGGCCGTAACTATAACGGTCCTAAGGTAGCGAAATTCCTTGTCGGGTAAGTTCCGACCCGCACGAAAGGCGTAACGATCTGGGCACTGTCTCAACGAGAGACTCGGTGAAATTATAGTACCTGTGAAGATGCAGGTTACCCGCGACAGGACGGAAAGACCCCGTGGAGCTTTACTGTAGCCTGATATTGAATTTTGGTACAACTTGTACAGGATAGGTAGGAGCCAGAGATCTCGGAGCGCCAGCTTCGAAGGAGGCGTCGGTGGGATACTACCCTGGTTGTATTGAAATTCTAACCCATGCCCCTTAGCGGGGCAGGAGACAGTGTCAGGCGGACAGTTTGACTGGGGCGGTCGCCTCCTAAAAGGTAACGGAGGCGCCCAAAGGTTCCCTCAGAATGGTTGGAAATCATTCGTAGAGTGTAAAGGCACAAGGGAGCTTGACTGCGAGACCTACAAGTCGAGCAGGGTCGAAAGACGGGCTTAGTGATCCGGTGGTTCCGCATGGAAGGGCCATCGCTCAACGGATAAAAGCTACCCCGGGGATAACAGGCTTATCTCCCCCAAGAGTCCACATCGACGGGGAGGTTTGGCACCTCGATGTCGGCTCATCGCATCCTGGGGCTGTAGTCGGTCCCAAGGGTTGGGCTGTTCGCCCATTAAAGCGGTACGCGAGCTGGGTTCAGAACGTCGTGAGACAGTTCGGTCCCTATCCGTCGTGGGCGTAGGAAATTTGAGAGGAGCTGTCCTTAGTACGAGAGGACCGGGATGGACACACCGCTGGTGTACCAGTTGTCTTGCCAAAGGCATCGCTGGGTAGCTATGTGTGGACGGGATAAGTGCTGAAAGCATCTAAGCATGAAGCCCCCCTCAAGATGAGATTTCCCATTACGCAAGTAAGTAAGATCCCTCAAAGACGATGAGGTAGATAGGTTCGAGGTGGAAGTGTGGTGACACATGGAGCTGACGAATACTAATCGATCGAGGACTTAACCAAAAATGTTTGGGACATTCAATGAACCGTTTATCCAGTTTTGAAAGAATAACTCTTTCTAAAAAGCGAGCTTTGATACAGAGTGTATTGAAGGTCGAACATAGTCTAGTGATGATGGCAAAGAGGTCACACCCGTTCCCATACCGAACACGGAAGTTAAGCTCTTTAGCGCCGATGGTAGTTGGGGGCTTCCCCCTGTGAGAGTAGGACGTCGCTAGGCAATTGCCAAAAAGCCAAGGATTTATTCCTTGGCTTTTTTTGTCGTATGATTTGTGTCCTGACTTCAATCATGCTTAACCAGTTGTGAAGCACAGCACCCCATGCTTTGTAATTCTTGCATTCATGATGTATTAAATCGGGTATAATGGATTACAAGTAAGGAAAAAACAATAACAATATGTGAATGGAAGGAAGAACAGCTTGGGAAAACAGCAAATTTGGTATGAAGTAGAAGAAAACGAAACGATTGATCAATGTTTAGAAAGAATGCGTCAAGATGGATATATCGCGATGGGCCGGAAAGAGGAACCTGTCTTTCATTTAGTAGATGGTGAACCCACATACTTACGTCAAAAAATACAATTTAAAGCGATGTTGTGTCAAGATTCTGAATAAATAACCCTTAAAACCGAACGTTTTTAAAAGGCTAAAATAAAATGTTCGCATTTTTCGTTGACGATATTGTTTGCAATTGTTAAAATGTGAATAGGAAAACAATTAAATCCCTCATATATGCTAGAGGATTGGCTCTAGTGTCTCTACCCGGCACCGTAAATGCTGGACTATGCGGGAAAGCAACTTTTGGCATGTTACGGGAAGGTGTGTGTACAGATGTCTAAATCTGCATATTCTTTTCATAATAGTCCTCAAGTAAGCTGCTTTCACGCGTATGGTAGAGAGTAGCTTATTTGAGGTTTTTCTTTGTTAATAAAGAGAAAGAAATGCAGTGACTATTGAATAATAGAGGCTTGCACAATAATCGATCATTTTTCTATCGTTTAAAAGGAGCGACAATTCATGAATCCGAAAATCGGTGTCATTATGGGTAGTTCAAGTGACTGGGAAACTATGAAACATGCGTGTGATATTTTAGATGAATTACAAGTACCGTACGAGAAGAAAGTAGTATCTGCACATCGTACGCCTGATTTAATGTTTGAATATGCAGAGGCAGCACGTGGGCGCGGTATTCAAGTCATTATTGCAGGTGCAGGTGGTGCGGCGCATTTACCTGGTATGGTAGCAGCTAAGACAACGTTACCTGTTATCGGTGTGCCAGTGCAATCTCGTGCACTTAATGGTCTTGATTCACTGTTATCGATCGTACAAATGCCAGGTGGTGTACCTGTAGCAACTGTGGCAATTGGCAAAGCAGGTGCAACAAATGCAGGCTTACTTGCAGCGCAGATTTTATCGACAACAGACGTAGAGCTTGCTAATAAACTAGATGCTAGACGCGAGGCGACGAAGCAACAAGTTTTGGAAAGCACAGGTGACTTAGTGTGACGAAAATTATTTATCCTGGACAGACGATAGGCATAATCGGTGGAGGACAGCTTGGCCGTATGATGGCACTTGCTGCTAAGGAAGCAGGCTTTAAAATAGCTGTTCTGGAACCGACAATGGATTCACCATGTGGACAAGTTGCAGACATTCGAATTGTGGCACCATATGATGATGAGGCTGCATTAGAGGAACTTGCCGAAGTCAGTGACGTTATTACGTATGAGTTTGAAAATATCGATTACGATGGCTTAAAACGTTTAACACAAATGGCTTACGTACCACAAGGAGCAGAATTAGTACGCATTACACAAAACCGTGTGACAGAGAAGGATGCAATTGTCAAAGCAGGCTGTCCAGTAGCTCCTTATATAGTAGCCAATACATATGAGGAGTTAGTAGCAAACATTGACCAGATTAGCTATCCATGTATCGTAAAAACGGCAAGAGGTGGCTATGATGGCAAAGGGCAGCAACTTCTAAATTCAGCAGCAGATTTGCCATTGGCAAAAGAGCTTTTTGCTCATTCACAATGCATTGCTGAAGGTTTTGTACCTTTTGTAAAAGAAGTATCAGTTATTGTACAGCGCAACGGTGATGGCGAATTATATTGTCAGCCAGTTGGTGAAAACATACATGTTCATCATATTTTACACGAAACAATTGTACCAGCTCGTATTGAAGAAGCGACAGCACAAGCGGCTGAACAAGAAGCTTTGAAAATAGCAGATTACTTAAATTTAATAGGGACGCTGGCGGTAGAAATGTTCGTGTTAGAAAATGGTGACATTATCATTAATGAGCTAGCACCGAGACCTCATAATTCAGGTCACTATTCGATAGAAGCATGTAATATATCACAATTCCATCAGCATATACGCGCTATATGTGGTTGGCCATTGCGCAAGCCACAACTTAGTACACCAGCTATAATGGTGAACGTTTTAGGGCAGCATGTGATGCCACTTAGTAACTCAATTGCAAAATATCCTGAATGGTCAGTACATCTTTATGGGAAAGCTGAAGCTAAGGTGAACCGTAAGATGGGCCACGTAACGATTATGACAAAAGACTTAGAAGCAACACTACAACAAATCGATAGTTCTGGCATTTGGTCAGAATAGAAGGAGAAACGCGATGATTGAACGTTACACAAGACCCGAGATGGGCGCAATATGGACAGAACAAAATAAATACCAAGCTTGGCTAGAGGTTGAAATTTTAGCATGTGAGGCTTGGGCAGAAATCGGCGATATTCCAAAAGAAGATGTAGCTAAAATTCGTGCAAATGCATCATTTGATGTCAATCGTATTTTAGAAATTGAGAAAGAGACGCGTCATGATGTAGTAGCATTTACACGTGCTGTATCCGAAACACTAGGTGAAGAACGTAAATGGGTGCACTACGGCTTAACTTCAACAGATGTTGTAGACACGGCACTTTCGTATTTGATTAAACAAGCCAATAATATTTTACGAAAAGATATTGTTAATTTTATTGAGATTATTGCAGCAAAAGCAAAAGAGCATAAGCATACCGTGATGATGGGTCGTACACATGGTGTCCATGCCGAGCCAACAACATTCGGCTTAAAATTAGGCTTATGGTATGAAGAGATGAAGCGTAACCTAGAACGTTTTGAAGCAGCAGCTGCTGTAATTGAAACAGGTAAGATGTCTGGAGCAGTAGGCACATACGCCAATATTGACCCACGTGTAGAACAATATGTATGTGATCAATTAGGGCTTGCAGCATCACCAATTTCAACGCAAACATTACAGCGTGACCGCCATGCGCAATATTTAGGCGCTCTTGCATTAATCGCCACATCAATAGAAAAGTTTGCAACTGAAATTCGTGGTTTGCAAAAATCTGAAACACGCGAAGTTGAAGAAGCTTTTGCGAAAGGGCAAAAGGGTTCATCTGCTATGCCACATAAACGTAATCCAATCGGTTCTGAGAACATGGTTGGTATGTCTCGTTTAATGCGTGGTTACATGGTGACAGCTTATGAAAACGTAGCGTTATGGCATGAGCGTGATATTTCACATTCATCTGCTGAGCGCGTAATTTTACCGGATGCAACAATTACATTGAACTATATGTTAAATCGCTTCGGTAACATCGTGAAAAATTTAACAGTATTCCCTGAAAACATGAAACGTAATATGGGTCGTACATTTGGACTGATTTACTCTCAACGTATCTTATTAGCACTAATCGATAAAGGATTAGTACGTGAGGAAGCCTATGATACAGTACAGCCATTAGCGATGCAGGCGTGGGACGAGCAAGTACAATTCCGTACGTTAGTCGATGCAAGTGAGAAAATCACTTCGTACTTATCGAAGGAAGAGCTAGATGAGTGCTTTGATTACAACTACCACTTACAACATGTAGATATGATTTTTGAGCGTCTTGGACTTAACTAACCGTATTGAATTGATAGACAGTTAGTGCCACGACGGATGTTACGGATTTTGAATCTTATCCCAGATTCAAAATCCATAACAATAATACGTCGAGGCGTATTTCATAATAATCTGGGGGAATGACGACATGACGAAAGACCAACTTTTGTATGAAGGTAAAGCCAAAAAACTATATGCAACAGAAGAGCCTACGATCCTTTTAGTAGAATACAAGGATAGTGCAACTGCTTTTAATGGTGAGAAAAAAGAAGAAATTGAAGGCAAAGGCGTGTTAAATAACCGCATTACTTCATTAATTTTCGAAAAATTAAAAGCAAACGGAATTGCGTCACATTTCGTAAAACAATTATCTGCTACAGAACAACTAGTGAAAAAGGTTGATATTATTCCAATTGAGGTTGTTGTACGCAATATTGCTGCGGGGAGCTTAGCAAAACGTCTTGGCCTAGAAGAAGGCACACTATTAAAACGTCCGATTGTTGAATTTTATTATAAGGATGATGCGTTAGGCGATCCATTTATTACGACAGAGCATATTGATGTACTTGACCTGGCCACACCAGAAGAAGTGACAGCAATGTATAACGGAGCATTAGCTGTGAACAAAGTATTGCAACCGATTTTCGCTGATGTCGATGTTACATTAATCGACTTCAAGCTAGAATTTGGACGTGATACAAATGGGGATGTTTTACTGGCAGATGAAATCTCACCAGATACATGCAGACTTTGGGATACAAAAACAAAGCAAAAGTTGGACAAGGATGTCTTTCGTCGAGACCTTGGTAATTTAACTGAAGTATATACTATTATTCTTTCTAGACTCGGAGGCAAATAACAATGAAAAAAGTTAAAATTTACGTGACATTACGTGAGAGTATTCTAGATCCACAAGGTTCAGCAGTACAAGGTTCGTTAGCAAAAATGGGTTACGATGAAGTAGAAGATTTACGTATCGGTAAATATCTTGAACTAACTGTCGGCGATTCAGCGCGTGATATTGATACTCTAGTAAAAGAAATGTGTGAAAAAGTTTTAACCAATGTAGTAATTGAGGACTACCGTTACGAAGTCGAGGAGGCTAACTAATCATGAAATTCGCAGTACTCGTATTCCCTGGGTCAAACTGTGACATCGATATGTATCATGCGATTAAAGACGAACTAGGTGAAGAAGTAGAATATGTATGGCACTCAGAAACAGATTTAAGTAGCTTTGACGGTATTTTAGTACCTGGAGGCTTCTCATATGGCGACTACTTACGTTGCGGTGCGATGGCAAACCAATCAAACATCATGGCAGAAGTAAAAAAAGCAGCAGATGCTGGTAAACCCGTATTAGGCGTTTGTAATGGGTTCCAAATTCTTACTGAAGCCGGCTTATTGCCAGGTGCCTTACTGCGCAATAAAAATCTTAAATTCATGTGTCGTACAATCCAGCTTAAAGTTGAAAACAACAATACATTATTCACAAATCAATATGAGCAAGGTCAAGTAATCAATATTCCAATCGCACACGGTGAAGGAAACTACTACTGTGACGAGGAAACATTACAAAAACTAAAAGATAACAATCAAATCGTGTTCACATACTCAGGAGAAAATCCTAATGGTTCTTTAGAAGATATCGCAGGGATTATTAACGAGCGCGGCAATGTATTAGGGATGATGCCTCACCCAGAAAGAGCTGTCGATGCACTAGTGGGCGGAGCAGACGGTCTAGCAGTATTCAAATCAATTGTGAAGCAGTGGAGGGAAAATCATGTCAACAACTAAGTTTGAGCCAACAGCACAGCAAATTAAAGATGAAAAGCTATACGCTGGAATGGGAATGTCAGACGAGGAATTTGCGATGGTAGAAGGTATTTTAGGCCGTTTACCAAACTGGACAGAGACAGGTCTTTTCTCAGTAATGTGGTCTGAACACTGCTCATACAAAAATTCAAAACCAGTATTACGTAAATTCCCGACAAAAGGGCCACAAGTATTACAAGGTCCTGGTGAAGGTGCAGGGATTGTCGATATTGGTGACGAGCAAGCGGTTGTCTTTAAAATGGAATCCCATAACCATCCTTCAGCAATTGAGCCGTATCAAGGGGCAGCAACAGGTGTAGGCGGCATTATTCGTGACGTATTCTCAATGGGTGCACGTCCAATTGCCATGTTGAATTCGCTCCGTTTTGGTGAATTGAAATCAGCACGCGGCAAGTACTTATTTGAAGAAGTGGTTGCTGGTATTGCTGGCTATGGAAACTGTATTGGTATTCCAACTGTTGGTGGCGAAATTCAATTCGACCCTTGTTATGAAGGAAATCCACTAGTGAACGCAATGTGTGTTGGTTTAATAGACCACAAAGATATTCAACGCGGTATTGCCGCAGGTGTAGGGAATACAGTGATGTATGTAGGTGCAAAAACGGGTCGTGATGGGATACATGGTGCGACATTTGCATCTGAAGAATTAACAGAGGAATCAGAAAACCAACGTCCAGCTGTGCAAGTAGGAGACCCATTTATGGAAAAACTACTACTTGAAGCTTGCTTAGAAGTTGTAAAATCGGATGCGCTAGTCGGTATTCAAGATATGGGTGCTGCGGGTCTTACTTCTTCATCAGCAGAGATGGCTTCAAAAGCGGGATCTGGTGTAGAAATGAACCTTGATTTAGTCCCTCAACGTGAAACAGGGATGACTGCTTATGAGATGATGCTATCTGAGTCTCAAGAACGTATGTTATTAGTTGTGAAAAAAGGTCGCGAAGATGAAATTAAAGCGATTTTCGATAAATATGATTTAGATGCAGTAGCAATTGGTGTCGTAACAGACGATAAAATGCTTCGTTTACTTCACAATGGTGAAGTTGTGGCGAACGTACCAGCAGATGCACTAGCAGAAGATGCGCCAGTTTATCATAAGCCATCTGCAGAGCCTGCATACTATGCACAGTTCCAAGCAATGGACAACGCTGAACCAGCTGTAACCGATTATAAAGCAACGTTAAATGCTCTTTTAAAAGCACCGACAATTGCTTCGAAAGAATGGGTTTACGATCAATACGATTATCAAGTACGTACGTCAACAGTTGTAGCACCTGGTTCGGATGCTGCGGTTATCCGTGTGCGTGGCACAAACAAAGGTCTTGCAATGACTACAGACTGTAACTCTCGCTACATTTATCTTGATCCTGAAGTGGGCGGTGCTATTGCAGTAGCAGAAGCAGCTCGTAACATTGTCGCAACAGGTGGGACACCACTTGCTATTACGGACTGCTTAAACTTCGGTAATCCAGAAAAACCAGAAATCTTCTGGCAAATTGAAAAATCCGCTGACGGTATTTCTGCTGCATGTACAGCACTCAATGCACCAGTAATCGGTGGTAACGTATCGCTTTACAATGAACGTTCAGGAGAAGCCGTTTATCCAACACCAACAATTGGTATGGTAGGTCTAATCGAAGACTTAGCACATGTGACAACGCAAGATGTGAAAGCAGCTGGTGATGTCGTATTCGTTATCGGTGAAACGACTACTGAATTTGGTGGCTCTGAACTTCAAAAATTATTAAATAACGGTGTCATCTCAGGAAAAGCACCAGCTATTAACCTAGAAGTAGAAGCAGCTCGTCAACAAGCATTGCTAAAAGCAATTAAAGCTGGACTTGTACAATCTGCACATGACGTAGCAGAGGGTGGACTTGCAGTAGCCCTTGCAGAAACTACTTTTGGAGCGCAAGGTCTTGGTCTTGATGTCACGTTAACAGGCTCTGCAACAACGGCTCTATTCAGTGAAACGCAATCCCGTTTTGTTGTAACAGTGAAAGAAGAACATGCAGCTGCATTTGTAGAAACAGTAAAAGATGCACAAAAAATCGGTGTCGTAACAAACGATGCGCTTGTTAAAATCAACGGGGACAACGGTGTGCTTGTAGAAGGTACAGTGGAGGAATTCCGTTCTAATTGGAAAGGAGCAATCCCATGCTTGCTGAACTCAGAGGCTTAAACGAAGAATGTGGGGTGTTTGGTATTTGGGGTAACCCAAATCCAGCACACCTTAGTTATTACGGGCTTCATGCTCTTCAACACCGTGGACAAGAAGGTGCAGGAATCGTCGTTTCTGACGGTCAGCATCTTCGTGCGGTGAAAGGCGAAGGATTAGTAAATGATGTTTTCAATGAAGAAAAATTAAAGGCAGTGGATGGTAAAGCAGCCGTTGCGCATGTTCGTTATACGACTGCGGGTGGCGGCGGTATTGAAAATGTACAGCCCTTATTATTTCATTCATCAACAGGGAGCCTTTCAATTGCTCATAACGGTAACTTAGTCAACGCGACACACTTAAAGCAGTATCTAGAGCGTCAAGGTAGTATTTTTCATTCGAGCTCAGATACAGAAGTGTTAGCGCATCTTATTAAGAAAAGCTCGCATTCACCTTTCCGAGCAAAAGTGAAAAATGCCCTTTCATTGCTGAAGGGTGCGTATTCGTTCTTAATTATGACAAAAGATGAAATGCTTGTTGCGCGTGATCCACATGGTTTACGTCCGCTGTCTCTTGGCAAGTTAGGAGATGGTTGGGTTGTTGCTTCTGAAACTTGTGCGTTTGATTTAATCGGGGCAGAGTTTGTACGTTCTGTGGAACCAGGGGAATTATTAATTATAAACGATGAAGGTGTAAAATCTGATCGTTTTGCTGATATGGAAAATCGCGCAATGTGTGCGATGGAATATGTATACTTAGCTCGTCCTGATTCAGATATTGACGGTATTAATGTGCATATGGCACGCAAGCGTATGGGGAAACAATTGGCGCGTGAATGTGCACATATTGAAGCGGATGTTGTTACGGGTGTGCCTGATTCAAGTATATCTGCAGCAATTGGCTTTGCTGAAGAAAGTGGTATCCCGTATGAGCTAGGGTTAATTAAAAACCGTTATGTGGGCCGTACATTTATTCAACCGACACAAGAATTACGTGAACGCGGTGTGAAAATGAAACTTTCACCGGTTGTGCAAGTTGTCAAAGGAAAACGCGTTGTCATGGTGGATGATTCAATCGTTCGCGGTACAACATCACGCCGTATTGTCAAAATGCTAAAAGATGCAGGTGCAGCTGAGGTACATGTCGTTATCTCTTCTCCACCAATGACGGACCCTTGTTATTACGGTATTGATACTTCGACACATGAAGAGCTCATTGCTTCCAGTCATAATGTGGATGAAATACGAGAGGCGATTGGTGCTGATTCTCTGACATTCCTTTCAGTAGAAGGTATGGTGGAAACGATCGCACGCCCATTTGAGGATGAAAATAAAGGTCTTTGCCTAGCATGCTTTACAAGCAAATACCCAACAGAAATTTTCCCAGATACAATCTTACCGCACGAAAAAGAACTTTTACGCTAAATGTATGTGAATAATGGGTTTTTTCGCTGAAGATGGAAAGACATTAGGTAAGGATTCATGTCCTCACTTAACGTTAATCATGCATATAGTCGCTACTTGTAAAAGTAAATGACTACTGCGTAAATAATTTAAAGGAGGATCTCTGCATGTCAAAGGCATATGAACAAGCAGGTGTAAATATTGAAGCGGGCTACGAAGCTGTAAAACGCATGAAGTCTCACGTTGAACGGACAAATCGTCTCGGTGTGATGGGGACGTTTGGTGGCTTTGGTGGTATGTTTGACTTGTCAGAACTAAATCTAAAAGAACCTGTTCTTATTTCAGGTACAGATGGTGTTGGGACAAAATTAAAATTAGCATTCATGGTAGACAAGCACGATACGATTGGCGTGGACTGTGTTGCGATGTGTGTAAATGATATCGTAGCACAAGGTGCAGAGCCACTTTACTTTTTAGATTATGTGGCACTTGGTAAAGCGGAGCCAGCTAAAATCGAACAGATCGTCAAAGGCGTTGCAGATGGCTGTGTGCAATCTGGTGCTGCATTAATCGGTGGGGAAACTGCTGAGATGCCAGGTCTTTATGAGGAAGACGAGTATGATTTAGCAGGGTTTGCTGTTGGTGCATGTGAAAAATCGGCCATCATAACAGGTGAAAAGATTGTGGAAGGTGACGTGCTTGTTGGGTTAGCTTCAAGTGGTGTCCATTCAAATGGCTATTCCTTAGTGCGAAAAATTGTTTTCGCTGACAACGGCTTTGCAGTGGATGAAGTAGTAGAAGGTTTTGAAGATTTAGGGCCAATCGGTGAAGCTCTTTTAGTACCGACTAAATTATATGCAAAACCAGTGCTGGCAGCATTACAAACAGCGGACGTACATGGTTGCGCACACGTAACAGGTGGCGGCTTCTATGAAAACCTGCCACGTATGATGCCGGAGGGCTTAGCAACAGAAATTGACTTAGGTTCTTGGCCAGTTCTTCGTATTTTTGAATTTTTAAAGGAAAAAGGTCAGCTTGAAGATAAAGACTTATACAATGTTTTCAATATGGGGATTGGTTTCGTCTTGGCTGTACCAGCAGCAGAAGCGGATAAAGTCATTGCTTCAGCACAAGCGAATGGTGAAAAAGCATACAAAATCGGTCGCGTTGTGAAAGGCGAGGGTGTTGTATTTAACGGCTCACATGATGGGAGCTTAGTGTAATATGACTGCACCGGTTAAAATTGCCGTATTTGCTTCAGGGAGCGGCAGTAATTTTCAAGCTATTCAAGAAGCGATTGACCGAGGCGAGCTTCATGCAAAGGTTGAGCTAGTTGTCACAGATAAACCAGGAGCATATGTCGTGACACGTGCACAACAATTTGGCATCCCAGTACTCGCTTTAAGTCCAAAACAATTTGCATCAAAAGTAGAGTACGAGACTGCTATTGTTGAAGCCTTACGTGAATGTGGTGTGCAGTGGATTGTCCTTGCAGGCTATATGCGTTTAATTAGTGACGTGTTATTGGCGGCCTATCCACAGCGTATCGTCAATATCCACCCATCCCTATTGCCATCCTTCCCAGGGAAAGATGCGATTGGCCAAGCACTCGAGCACGGTGTAAAGGTGACGGGTGTTACGGTGCATTTTGTGGATGAAGGCATGGATACAGGGCCTATTATTGCGCAAGCTGCAGTTGCTGTGATCGAAGGAGATCGCGAGGCAACTGAAACTGCTATTCATAAAGAAGAGCATGTACTTTATACAAAGGCATTACAGCAATTATTAAAGTAGATTAGTAAGTAGTTAGGTTTGGCTGATTGTAACGGGAAATGCTTATGCCCCGTAAGATTCGCTCAAGTTATGATGAACTCCGCTCAAATCGAACGAGTCGTTCAATTAGCACCTAACGCTACTAGTAAGCTAGATATTTTCGTGGCTAAACACGAGACAAATTAGGAGGATTTCGTTGTGACAAAACGTGCATTAATCAGTGTTTCCAATAAAGATGGTATTTTAGAATTTGCAAAAGAATTAGTGGCATTAGGTTATGAAATTTTATCAACTGGTGGGACAAAACAAATGTTACAAGACAATAATGTCGCAGTAACAGCAGTGGATGAAGTAACAAAATTCCCAGAGATTTTAGATGGTCGCGTGAAAACGTTAAATCCAATGATTCACGGTGGACTATTAGGGAAATTTGATGATGCTTCTCATCAAGCACAAATGAATGAGCACGGCATTGAGCCAATTGAAATTGTGTGTGTAAATCTTTATCCGTTTGTTGAAACAATTTCAAAGCCTAATGTAACATGGGATGATGCCATCGAAAATATTGATATTGGTGGACCGACTATGCTCCGTTCTGCTGCTAAAAACCATCAATACGTAACAGTCATTGTAGATAGCAATGACTATGCACAAGTTTTAGAAGAATTAAAAGCAACGGGCGCTACAACAGTTGCAACACGTCGTAAGCTAGCGGCAAAAGTTTTCCGTCACACTGCAGCGTATGATTCGTATATTTCGAATTACTTAACTGAAGAAGCGTTCCCTGAAAGCTTAACGCTTACTTATGAATTAAAGCAAAACTTACGTTATGGCGAAAACCCTCATCAAAAAGCAGCATTTTATCAAAAACGTCTTGGCTCTGATTTCTCTTTAGCATATGCAACGCAATTGCACGGCAAAGAATTATCATATAATAACATCCAAGATGGCAATGCGGCACTGCAAATCGTCAAAGAATTTGAAATGCCTGCAGCGGTTGCTGTCAAACATATGAATCCTTGTGGTGTTGGCACAGGCGTCACGTTAGAAGAAGCTTTTGATAAAGCATATGCAGCTGATTCTACGTCTATTTTCGGTGGAATTATTGCATTAAATATGGAAGTGGATGTGGCTACTGCAGAAAAGTTAAGCCATATTTTCTTAGAGATTATTATTGCGCCATCTTTCTCTCAGGAAGCATTGGACATTTTAACACAGAAGAAAAATATTCGTTTACTCACAATTCCATTCGAGCAAGCGAAAAAAGATCAATTTAACGTTGTCTCTGTTGAAGGTGGCCTGCTTGTGCAAGAGCCAGATCGCTTTGGCTTTGCAGACGCTGACATTAAAGTCGTGACAGATAGAGAACCGACGGCAGAAGAATGGGAAGCATTACAACTTGGCTGGGCGGTAGTCAAACATGTGAAATCAAATGCAATTGTTGTAACCGATTCGCAAATGACATTAGGTGTTGGTGCCGGCCAAATGAACCGAGTAGGTGCGGCAAAAATCGCGTTTGAACAAGCGGGTGACAAGGCGAAAGGTGCTTCGCTCGCATCCGATGCATTCTTCCCTATGAGTGATACAGTGGAAGCTGCACATGCGGCAGGCATTACAGCCATTATTCAACCAGGTGGCTCCATTAAAGACCAAGATTCAATTGATAAAGCGAATGAATACGGCATTGCAATGGTGTTTACAGGCGTGCGTCACTTCAAGCATTAATGACCGGACATACCATAATCAACAAAAAGTAAAATGCCTGTCCTAATAGAAAATAGTATACTGGGCCTTGCTTCTAGTATGCTATTTTTTACTATTTAAATAAAACGTGTAACGAGGGTTGCGACTGCCATAGTGGTCTATGGATAGTGAAGTGGATTTTGGATGCAGAGAACTATTTAGACAGCCCTTACTTTCAAAGAGGAGGATTCACCCAATATGAACGTATTAGTTATAGGAAGTGGCGGTCGTGAACATGCCATTGCCAAACAATTTAGCATTTCTCCATCGGTAGAAAAAGTATTTGTAGCACCAGGTAATGATGGCATGCGTGATGATGTAGAAGTGATCGCTATTGATACAATGGACTTTGCAGGTCTTGCACAATTTGCCAAAGAACATGCAGTCGATTTAACATTTGTTGGTCCAGAGCAACCACTTGCAGAAGGAATCGTAGATTTCTTTACACAGCGCGGCTTACGCATTTTTGGCCCGACGAAGGCAGCAGCACAAATTGAAAGCAGTAAATCATATGCGAAAGAGCTTATGAATAAATATCATATCCCAACAGCCGCACATGCGACGTTCACAGAATCAGAACAAGCAATACACTATATTCAAACACAAGGCGCACCAATCGTTATTAAAGCAGACGGCTTAGCTGCTGGTAAAGGAGTAGTAGTGGCAATGACCGAAGAAGAAGCGATTGCAGCAGTGCAAGATATGATTGGGAATCAGCGTTTCGGTGAATCTTCATCTCGTGTCGTTATTGAAGAGTTCCTTGACGGTGAAGAATTCTCCTTTATGTCGTTTGTCCATAAAGGTCAAATTTATCCAATGGTTATTGCACAAGATCATAAACGTGCATATGACAGCGATAAAGGTCCAAATACAGGCGGCATGGGTGCTTATTCACCTGTCCCACAAATTTCACAGGATGTCGTGGACCTAGCCTATCAAACGGTTGTTGAACCAACAGTTAAAGGTATGGAAGCAGATGGGGTATCATTTACTGGCATTTTATACGCTGGTCTAATTTTAACGAAAAATGGCCCGAAAGTAATCGAATTTAATGCTCGTTTTGGTGACCCGGAAACACAAGTCGTATTACCACGCATGCAATCCGATTTCGGTGCTTTTATGAACGCTTTAATGGATGAAAAACCATTCGATTTACAATGGACAAACGATGCAATGTTAGGTGTGGTCATTGCGGCTGAGGGCTATCCTGGGGATGTAGAAAAAGGTAATGCATTGCCGAATTTAGAAGCGTTATCTGCAACACATGCAGTTTATCATGCAGGCACAAAGTTTGTAGATGGAAAATTTGTAGGGAATGGTGGTCGTGTTTTACTAGTCGCTGCAAAAGCGCCTACCCTACAGGAAGCACAACAACAAGTTTATGCTGGTATTGCCACAGCTGAATGGGATCACTTCTTTTATCGCAAAGATATCGGCTGGCGTACATTTAAATAGTAGTTTATACTGGTAGACTTATCATTTCTCTAAAAAGTAAGGAGCCGTCTCATTTTGCATTGAGACGGCTTCTTTGACTAAGAAGGATTTTGTGCCTTAGTTGTAGAATTTTTACTGTCCGAGGAATTTTGGGTTGAAGTGCTGGTGTCAGAAGAATCGGCTTTTGCTGTCGTTTCTGACGAAGATCCAGTTATAGCAGAGGAGAAATCCTTCATCAGTTTATTGATTTGATCAGCAGACATTGGGTTCTGTTCAGAAGTCATCGAATTTTGCCCAGATGACATAGAATTCTGTTCACTGAACATACTTTGCATAGAGGTGTTCATGGCATTTTCTAAACCAGTGCCCTTCATGGCCTTTAAAGGACAATATTTAAAAATACCTTCCGCCATTTTCATGGCCCCTAATACAATCATTAGTCCGCCTTTCATACAGTTAGGATTTCTAGATACTCTAGCGATACCAAACGCCGTCATACTTGTCCCAAGGGCAAAGCGGCAAAAGGCATTTTTATCACTTAGATTTGCTTGGTGCGTCATATAATTTCCTCCTTTAGTCATAGTGGAAAAAATAAAGCGGGGTGCACTTTGCTTTATGAAAGTGCTGTGTTACGATTGAAACAAGATGATTGCATAAAGCAGCATTATTTAGAGTAACTGAAGCACGGATTTTGAAAGGCGTCAAAAAGTGAGTCCACTTCAAAATGCGTAATCATTACGCATAAGGCGCAATGAGGCAAATAAGCGTTTATGCAATAGTAGTATGTGAATCCAAGTAGGAATTACACAAAGAAATTTTACGCAAATTAGGAAGGAGCGATTTACATGGATCCGACATGGAGAATTTCGGAATTACGTCAACATCTAGCTGTCATAGATGGCAAAAAATCGCCTAATATTGTCTTGAAAAATGCACGTTATTTACATAGCATGTTAAAGCAATGGGTGGTAGGGAACATTTGGATTTCAGGAGACCGTATTGTGTATGCGGGAGATCGAATGCCTCCTTTAATGGAAGGAACTGAAATAGTCGATTGTACAAATAAAACGATTGTGCCTGGCTATATCGAACCGCATGTTCATCCGTTCCAGTTATATCATCCGCAATCTTTTGCTGATTTTTGTGGGCAACTAGGAACAACGACTTTTATTTCGGATAATTTAAGTTTTGTTTTATCTTTAGAGAATAAGAAAGCGTTTTCAATTTTAGATAACTTAAAAAAATTACCATTCTCTTTTTATTGGTGGACACGTTTTGATTCACAAACAGAAATGGTACAAGAAGAAGAGATTTTTTCTAATACATCTATTTTAGAGTGGTTACAACGTGATGATGTATTGTTAGGAGGAGAGCTAACGGGTTGGCCGCGTTTATTGCATGGTGATGACTTAATGTTGTATCGCATGCAAATGGCGAAAGCGCATGGCAAAAAGATTGAAGGTCACTTCCCTGGTGCATCGGAGCGGACTTTAGCGCGCATGAAGTTACTCGGTGCGGATGGAGATCATGAAGCAATGACGGTGGAGGAAGTAGAGCGACGAATTATGCAAGGCTTTGCAGTAACGCTGCGCCATTCTTCGATTCGTCCTGATTTACCGATTCTACTAAAAGGAATCGTAGAAAAACAACTCCCTATTTTCGATCATTTAATGATGACAACGGATGGTTCAACACCTTCATTCCATCAAGATGGTGTTATGGATAAATGTATTCAAGTGGCATTAGATGCAGGTGTCTCACCAATTGATGCTTATCAAATGGCATCCTATAATGTAGCGCGTTATTATAATATGTCGAACTTACATGGGTTTATTGCGACAGGGCGTTTTGCTTCATTAAATATTTTGCAAGATGAATGGCATCCAGTACCGGAAAGTGTATTGTCAAAAGGTGTTTGGTTAAAACGTGATGGTGAACGAGTGCATCGTTTAGCTGAAATCGATTATTCAGCCATCCCTGCTTTTGACTTGGATTTTTCACTTACTGCTCATGACTTCCAATTTTCAATGCCATTTGGAATCGAATTGGTGAATGATGTTATTACAAAACCTTATAATTCATTGATTACAAGAGAAGGACAGCTGGCAAATCACGATGAAAGCTATTTAATCCTTATGAATCGTAGTGGAAACTGGCATGTCAATACAATGATTAAAGGCTTTGCAACAAATGTTCAAGGCTTTGCATCGTCGTATTCCAACACTGGTGATATTTTGTTGATTGGGAAAAATAAAGACGATATGCTGAAGGCCTTCGAAGAAATGAAGGCTATGGGTGGAGGCATTGTTCTTGTAGAAAAAGGTGAAGTCATAGCATCCGTTCCATTAACGATAGGCGGTCTGTTATATCAAGGTGATGTAGAGGACCTTACGGTAAAAGAGCTAGCATTAAAGCAAGCATTAGCAGAACGAGGCTATCGATTAGGTGACGCCATTTACACTTTACTATTTTTACAATCAACGCATTTACCGTATATTCGGATTACACCTAAAGGGATTTTTGATGTCATGAAGAATAAGTTATTATTACCTGCAGTAATGCGTTAGTAGTTGTAGCACACTTTTTGTAGCGCCGAGCAACAGCATTCACATTTACATCAGAGGCGGACTTGATTAAAGGAGAGTAATGCAAGTGTTTAAATCAAAAAAACTTTTAGTTGGCTTGGCATTGAGCGCCTTGTTTATCGGCGGATGTTCTAAAGATGCTTCAGAACCAGAAGAAGACGTAAGTAAAGTAGATGAGGAGCCAGCTATTGAAGAGCCAGTAAAGGAAGAGACAATTACTGCGCCGTTAACGGGAGAGATTGTGAAAGAAGAAGTGACACAGCGCCCTATTATGGTTACCATTAATAATCATCCTGCTGCACGTCCTCAATCAGGCATAGCGGCAGCAGATATTATTTACGAGATGTTAGCAGAAGGCAATGTCACTCGTCTGCTAGCGGTTTATCAAAGCGACTTACCAGAAAACATTGGACCGGTACGCAGTGCTCGCTCGTACTTTGTTGATATGGCAAAGGGCTTTGATGCATTTTATGTAGCACATGGCTATAGCCCAGAGGCGAAGACGATGCTTAGTAATAATGTCGTAGACAATATAAACGGCATGAATTATGATGGTACTTTATTTAAACGTTCTAATGATCGCGTAGCACCACATAATTCCTATATTACGTCTGAAAATATAGTAAAGGGTGCTGAAAAAGTAGGCGCTTCAATGAATTACAGTGAAAAAGTGCATCAGACTTTTTATGAAGCTGATGAACGTGGTAAAATAGGCGTTGAAACAAGTCAAGTTGACATTTACTATGGGAATAGTGAATATTTCCATAATACGTATGTGTATGATCATCAAACAAATCGTTATGGACGACAATCGGCAGGCGTTGAAACAAAGGATATGCTAACAGGCGATGCATTAACATTTGCCAATGTTTTATTTTTTGAAATGAAGCACCAAACAATTGATGATGTAGGTCGCCAAGATATTGATTTAACCTCTGGTGGAAACGCGTATGTATTTCAAAATGGTTATTTGAGAGAAGTAAAATGGGCTAATATCGATGGATTACCAACAGCTGTTGAAGAAACTGGTGAACTTGTGAAGCTAGTTCCAGGAAAGTCATGGGTTCATTTCGTACCAGCTTCACCAGGGTTACAAGCAATGGTGAAAACGCAGCCTTAAGAGGGAGGAAAACTGCATGCAAATCGAAAAAATTCGAGGGCATCAAACAGATCAGTTATTTAAAGCAGTATTAGAACTGAAGGACATTGAAGAATGCTATAAATTTTTTGATGATTTATGTACGATTAGTGAAATTCAATCGTTAGCACAACGCTTTGAGGTAGCACATTTATTACGTTTAAAGAAAACCTATGAATCCATTAAAAAGGAGACAGGGGCAAGTACGGCAACGATTTCTCGTGTACGTCGCTGCTTTGATTATGGTAACGATACATATGATGAAATGTTAGGTCGTTTGTATCCAGATGAAAAGCCATTCCAAGCACCAAAAGAATAGTAAGCAAGCGGCTGGGTAGAGTTTCTGCTCAGCCTTTTTCATTCTTTTGTCGACAGTCATAAGCTATACTTGTAAACGGATAGATAGAAAAAGATAGGTGGTAAAATAGATGGATTATTTACAGTGGAGACATGTGTTCAAGCTAGATCCTGCAAAGGAAATTTCAGATGAAGCATTAGAAAAAATTTGTGAATCAGGAACAGATGTCATTTTAGTGGGTGGAACAGATGGCGTAACATTAGATGGTGTTTTAGATTTACTTGTCCGCGTACGCCGTTTTGAAGTACCAATCGCGCTAGAAATTTCAACGATTGAGTCCGTAACGCCAGGCTATGACTATTATTTCATTCCTACAGTATTAAATAGTGATGATCCGAAATGGATTAAAAACTTGCACCATGAGGCCATTAAAGAATATGGAGATATTATGGTATGGGATGAGTTAGTAGCGGAAGGTTATTGTATTTTAAATCCAAATTGTAAAGCGGCAGAAGTAACACAAGCAAAGACCGATTTATCGGTAGATGATGTGGTTGCTTATGCGCGCATGGCTGAAAATTTCTTTAAGCTTCCTGTATTTTATTTAGAATATAGCGGTGAATATGGCGATACTGAAATGGTACGCGCTGTCAAAAATGAATTACAAAATACAAAGCTATTTTACGGTGGTGGCATAACTTCTACGAAGCAAGCTGCAGAAATGGCACAGTTCGCTGATACAGTCGTAGTAGGGAATATTATTTACGAAGATTTAAAAGCGGCACTTGCGACTGTTAAGGCTGTCAAAAATGCGATATAATTAAGAACAAATGTTTGTAAGGTGGTGCCAAATGGAGCATTTAACAAAAAACTTATTAATAGGAATGAATCCTGAGCAGGAAAAAGCGGTAAAAACGACAGAAGGGCCATTGCTTATTATGGCAGGTGCTGGTTCAGGGAAAACGAGAGTATTAACGCATCGTATTGCCTATTTAATCATAGAAAAAGAAGTATACCCATCTAAAATTTTGGCCATTACGTTCACGAATAAAGCTGCACGTGAGATGCGAGAACGTATCGATGGTATTCTCGGTAATGGAACGGGCGACAGCATGTGGGTATCTACATTCCACTCAATGTGTGTGCGTATTTTACGACGCAATATCGAGCAACTCGGCATATCGCGCAACTTCACGATTTTAGATTCAACGGATCAATTATCTGTTATTAAAAATGTCTTAAAAGATGAAAATATTGATCCAAAGCGTTTTGAACCTCGTGCCATTTTAAATGCCATCAGTTCAGCAAAAAATGAATGCATTACGGCAGATGAATATGCTGGTCAAATCAATGAGCATAACCCATATGAAAAAACAGTTGCGCGTGTTTATAAAGGCTACGAAAAAAGATTACGTCGCAATCAGTCCCTTGACTTTGATGATTTAATTATGACGACCATTACATTATTTAAGCGAGTACCAGAAGTGCTTGAATACTATCAAAATAAATTTCAATATATCCACGTTGATGAATATCAAGATACCAACAAATCGCAATACTTACTCGTACAATTACTAGCGAAGAAATTTAAAAATATTTGTGTCGTCGGGGATTCAGACCAATCGATTTATCGTTGGCGAGGTGCAGATATCGGCAATATTTTATCGTTTGAAAAAGACTATCCAAATGCCAATGTCATTATGTTAGAGCAAAATTATCGCTCAACAAAACGCATCCTCCAAGCAGCAAATGACGTCATTCAACATAATACAAGCCGTTACCCAAAAGAGCTGCGCACAGATAATGCACATGGTGAAAAAATTGCTTTATTCAAAGCTTATAATGAGCAAGAAGAAGCACAGTTTGTTGTCCAAACGATTCAACAGCTGATGGACAAGGAAAATCGTTCATTCGATGATTTTGCCATTTTGTATCGTACGAATGCACAGTCTCGTGTAATGGAGGAAGTGCTTGTAAAATCCAATATGTCGTATCAAATCGTTGGCGGTACAAAGTTCTATGACCGTAAAGAAATAAAAGATTTATTGGCTTATTTACGTCTTATTGCTAACAATGATGATGATTTATCACTTGCACGTATTATTAATGAACCGAAACGCAGCATTGGTGCAACTTCCTTTGAAAAGATGGCGCGCTATGCAATCGATCAAGATCGCTCTATTTTTGATGCGATGAATGACCTTGTGTTTATGGGACTAACAGGAAAAGCCGCGGCTTCAGCAGAGCATTTTTATGCGATGATTAAAGGCTTTACCGAAATGCAAAATTACTTGTCTGTCACAGAAATAGTGGAGCAAGTGATTGAGAAGTCAGGCTATCGCATGATGCTGCAAAATGAAAAGAGCATTGAAGCGGAAAGTCGTTTAGAAAATATTGAGGAATTTTTATCTGTAACAAAGGCGTTTGAAGAGCGTAGCGAGGATAAAAGCTTAATTGCCTTCTTAACGGATTTAGCACTTATTGCAGATATCGATGCGCTTGATAAGGAAGATGCATCGAAAGGCAATATTATTTTAATGACTATGCATGCCGCAAAAGGGTTAGAATTCCCTATCGTTTTCATTATTGGGATGGAAGAAAATATTTTCCCACATTCTCGTTCGTTAGATGATCAAGATGAAATGGAAGAGGAGAGACGCCTCGCCTATGTCGGCATAACGCGAGCAGAGGAACGGTTGTATTTAACATGCGCACAATCTCGCACGATTTTTGGGCGTTCAAGCTTTAATAATGCTTCCCGTTTCTTACGTGAAATTTCAGAGGATATTGTAGAGTCAATATCAAAAGGTGGTTCAAAACCTGAAGTACCATTTGCGTCTAGCAATCGTTCGACAAGTGGTTATCCAAAACGTACACTTGGCGCTCAACAGCATACACAACCCGCAACAGCTCGCCTGCAAGCTACTGGAGGCGACCAATTCGGTTGGAAAGCTGGAGATAAAGCAGTTCATAAAAAATGGGGAACAGGTATGGTTGTCAGTGTAAAAGGTGAGGGTGATAGTACAGAGCTTGATATCGCCTTTCCACAACCAATCGGTATAAAGCGATTATTAGCGCAGTTTGCACCTATTGAAAAAGCGTAAGTGGAGGAACTTAAATGAATGAAATAGAACAGCGCATAGCGGAGTTAAATAAATTATTGCATGAATATGGGCATGCGTATTACGTGCTAGACAAACCGTTAGTAGCTGACAGTGTCTATGACCAGTTACTACACGAACTCATTGCATTAGAAGAAGCGAACCCATCCCTTATTTACCCTGATTCGCCGACACAGCGTGTTGGTGGTGCTGTGGTAGAAGGATTTAAAAAAGTAACACATGACTATCCGATGTTAAGTCTATCGAATGCATTTAATGAAGCGGACTTACGAGAATTTGACCGTAAAATCCGCCAAGCAATCGGTGATCATTTTTCTTACGTCTGTGAACTGAAAATAGACGGTCTTGCCATTTCGCTTAAATATGAGAATGGCGTTTTTGTACAAGGGGCAACACGCGGTGATGGTGTGGTCGGTGAGGATATCACAGCGAATTTAAAAACGATTCGCGCCGTACCTCTGCGTTTAAAAGAGCCGATTACGATTGAAGTGCGCGGCGAAGCGTATATGCCTAAAAAGTCTTTTGAAAAATTAAATGCACAGCGCGTTGAAAACGGTGAGGAATTATTTGCTAATCCTCGAAATGCTGCTGCTGGTTCATTACGTCAATTAGATCCGAAAATTGCAGCAAGTCGCCAACTATCAACCTTCATTTATGCAATTGGAGGAGATGGTGAAGCATACGGTATTGATGGACATGGTGAGATGCTCGACTATTTGGAAGGGCTTGGTTTCCCATCGAATAAAGAACGTCAACGCTGTGCTTCCATTGAGGAAGTCATGACCTTTATCGAAACTTGGACAGAAAACCGTCCAAACTTAGCCTATGAAATCGATGGGATTGTCATCAAGGTAGATCGTTTTGCACAACAGGATGAACTTGGCTATACGGCAAAAAGTCCACGTTGGGCAATTGCTTATAAATTCCCTGCAGAAGAAGTTGTAACAACGTTGCTTGATATCGATTTAACAGTAGGGCGCACTGGCGTCGTGACGCCAACAGCGATTTTGGCTCCTGTACAAGTGGCAGGTACGACCGTGCAACGAGCATCTTTACACAATGAAGATTTAATTCGCGATAAAGATATTCGAATCGGGGATAGCGTCATAATCCGCAAAGCGGGCGATATTATTCCGCAAGTAGTCGGGGTTTTACTAGAACAACGTCCGGAACATTCAGTGCCATATGAAATGCCGGCCAATTGCCCTGTATGCGATAGTGAGCTTATTCGCATTGAGGGAGAAGTTGCCTTGCGTTGTGTGAATCCAGCATGTTTTGCCCAAATTGCTGAGAGCATTAAATACTTTGTGTCCCGTAACGCCATGAATATTGATGGTCTAGGTGAAAAAGTTGTAGAGCAATTGTTGCGCGCTGACCTCATTCACGATGTATCTGATTTATATCAGTTAACAGTGGAGCAATTAGTGGCGCTAGAACGTATGGGTGAAAAATCAGCGACAAACCTCGTGACGGCTATTCAAGCTTCAAAGGACAATTCGATGGAACGTCTACTTATTGGTTTAGGGATACGCCATGTTGGAGAAAAGGCAGCGAAGATTGTTTCAGAGGAGTTTGAGACGATGGAAGCGGTAATGGCTGCAACAGAGGAACAACTTGTCGCCATTCATGAAATTGGCGATAAAATGGCCTCTTCACTTGTAGAGTATTTCGCCAACGAAGATGCTCGCGCTGTTATTAAGCGACTTGCTGAAGCGGGTGTCAATATGACCTATAAAGGCAAAAAAGTGGAGGTAGTCGTTGGTGACAATCCATTTGCAGGCAAGACAATCGTGCTAACTGGTAAACTTGAGCAATTGACACGAAACGATGCAAAGGCGAAAATAGAAGAGTTAGGTGGAATTGTTACAGGCAGTGTTAGTAAGAAAACAGATCTTGTCATTGCAGGTGCCGATGCAGGATCTAAACTAACAAAGGCCGAGCAACTAGGCATTGAAGTTTGGAACGAAGACGACCTAATTGAACAACTAACTTAATAGTTAAAGCACCGACGGAGATGTGCGCCTTAAAATGAGCGTGAACGAAAAAATTATTAAGGACGAATCTGATAATTAGTAAAGGGGTAATACCACAATGATGTCATTTCGACTCATTCCAGCAATTGTAGCTGCTGCAATGCTAGTCGGCTGTGTGCCTTCGGATAAGAAGGAGACAGAGCTTACACAGGAAACGCAACAGGAAAAAGCGGAAACAACGATTATTCCAAGTCTACAGATTGATGAATCTTTTTATAAAACACTAATTCCATATAAAGAAAGCGCAAGCCGTGGATTAGTCGTGTCAAATATTTACACGAAATATGATATGAAGGAAGTCGAAACAGGGTTAATGCGTCTTTCTCAAAATGAGTTTGACACGGAGAATTATTACTTCCAAGAAGGTCAATATTTAGCCGAAAGCACAGTAAGTTCTTGGCTAGCACGTAGCTCACAAACGGATGACGGTTTAAACCCTCCGACAACAGATGCTATGACGCCAGAAGAACGTGCTACAAAGGCGCCAATTTATTTAGCGCATATTGTCGAGCAAAATTATTTAAAGAAAACAGATGATAATAAGGTTAAACTAGGTGGTATTTCAATAGGACTTTCTTTGAATTCTATCTACTATTATCAAAAAGAAAAATATGGTGAATATTACGAAGAGCCTATCCCAGAGTCTGCCCTTATTGAGCAAGGTAAAAAGATGGCGGCTGAAATCGTCTCTCGTATGCGTTCACGTGATGAATTACAAGACGTACCAATTGTTGTCGGTTTATTTAAACAGCAAGCCCGCAATTCCATCGTTCCAGGAACGTATTTTACGTACGGTGTAGCAAAAGAGGGACAAAACGATATTGGCGATTGGCAAGCGATTGACGAACAATATGTGTTGTTCCCAACGGATGATACACACGATACTTATCGAGATGTAAGTAATAATTTCAAAAACTTCAAGCAAGACGTTGATAAATATTTTTCTAACTATACAAGTGTTATTGGCACAGGCTTCTATCAAAATAAAAAAATTCAAAAGTTAAAAATTGAAATTCCAATCCAATTTTTCGGTACAGCCGAAATTATTGGCTTCACACAATATTTGACAGGTGTGCTGATCAATCAATTCGATAATATAAATGTCGAAGTGAGCATTACATCGATTAATGGTCCAGAAGCGTTAATCATTAAAGAAGCAAATGATAAAGACCCTTATGTACACGTTTATGAATAAAAAATAGTCAGCCCTGTGCTGGCTATTTTTTTGCAAAGAATAACACCAATTGGGCTATACTGTTACTTCCGAGATACGAACTTGGTCGAGGAAAGTATGATTCATTCAACAAAAGAAGACAACTGGAGACAACACTTTGTCATAGTAGTGAAAGTTTCTATATTTTTGGTGAAAGTTGTGATTTTTAGTAGGAAAAATGTTATGATTATTGGCATGGTTAACTTTATTCAACCCTATTGTTATCGATAAAAACAATGAATTGGATAGTATTCGGAGGTGTGAACAATGGCAAAATTAACAAAAGAAGAGGTTAAGCACGTTGCGAATTTAGCACGTCTTGCAATTACAGAAGAAGAAGCGGAAAAATTTGCTGAACAACTTGGAAAAATTACTGACTTTGCAGAGCAGTTAAACGAGTTAGATACAACAAATGTTGAACCAACAACACACGTTTTACCATTAGTAAACGTAATGCGTGAAGATGTGGCAACAAAAGGTTTAGACCGCGATGTAATGATGTTAAACGTAAAAGAACAAGAAGATGGTCAAGTAAAAGTACCAGCTATCATGTAATACTAAAAAATAGGAGGATTCCTCATGACGTTATTTGAACGTTCAGCAAAGGAGTTACAAGCTGACATAAAAGCTGGTAACTTAACAATCGCTGACTTAACAAAAGAAGCATATGAACGCGTAACAAAGCTGGATGGCGATGTACAAGCATTCCTTGCTTTAAATGAAGAAAAAGCAACTGCACAAGCAGCTGAAATGGACAAAGTGCCATTTGAAAAACGTGGACCACTTTTTGGTCTTCCTATTGGTGTCAAAGACAATATCGTAACAGAAGGCTTAGAAACAACTTGTGCTTCTAAAATCCTTGAAGGTTTTATGCCAATTTACGATGCAACAGTCGTTCATAAGCTACGCGAAGCTGGTATGATTACAATTGGTAAATTAAACATGGACGAGTTTGCAATGGGTTCATCTAATGAAAACTCATACTATAAAACAACAAAAAATCCATGGAATTTAAATCACGTACCAGGTGGTTCTTCAGGTGCATCTGCAGCAGCAGTAGCAGCAGGAGAAGTGCCATTTTCACTTGGTTCTGATACAGGTGGTTCTATCCGTCAACCTGCAGCATATTGCGGTGTCGTAGGGATGAAACCTACATATGGTCGCGTATCTCGTTTCGGACTTGTAGCATTTGCTTCTTCATTAGACCAAATTGGACCAATTACACGTAATGTTGAAGACAATGCGCTTTTACTAGAAGCTATTTCAGGATTAGACCCTAACGATTCAACTTCAGCAAACGTAGAAGTACCAAACTTCGCAGCAGCACTTACTGGCGATGTAAAAGGCTTACGTATTGCTGTGCCGAAAGAGTTTTTAGGTGAGGGTGTTGGTGAAGCAGCACGTCAATCAGTACTGGATGCATTAGAAGTTTTAAAAGGCTTAGGTGCGACAGTTGAAGAAGTATCACTTCCGCATTCTAAATATGCATTAGCAGCTTACTATATCCTATCTTCTTCAGAAGCGTCTTCCAACCTATCTCGTTTTGATGGTATCCGCTACGGCTTCCGCGCAGAAAACGTGACGAATTTAATGGACCTTTATAAAGAAACACGTGCACAAGGCTTTGGTGATGAAGTAAAACGTCGTATTATGCTAGGTACTTACTCACTTAGCGCAGGTACTTATGATGCTTACTACAAAAAAGCACAACAAGCACGTACGCTTATTAAAGCAGACTACGACAAAGTATTTGAAGACTTTGATGTTATCATTGGACCAACTGCACCAACACCAGCATTTAAAATTGGTGAAAATGTAGATGACCCAATGACGATGTATGCTAACGATATTTTAACGATTCCTATGAACTTAGCGGGCGTACCAGCTATTTCAATTCCATGTGGTTTTGAAAATGGTCTACCATTAGGCTTACAAATTATCGGTAAATACTTCGATGAAGCAACACTTTACCGTGTAGCACATGCGTTTGAGCAAGCTACTACGTTCCATAAAGAAGTTCCTCAAATTTGGGAGGGAAAATAACATGAACTTTGAAACAGTCATTGGTTTAGAAGTACACGTTGAGTTAAAAACTAACTCAAAAATCTTCTCGCCAGCGCCAGCTCACTTCGGTGCTGAACCAAATACAAATACAACAGTAATCGACCTAGGTTACCCTGGTGTCCTTCCTGTGCTAAATAAAAATGTTGTTGATTTCGCGATGCGTGCAGCACTTGCACTGAACATGGAAATCGAACAAGAAACAAAATTTGACCGTAAAAACTACTTCTACCCAGATAATCCGAAAGCTTATCAAATTTCACAATTCGATAAGCCAATCGGTAAAAACGGTTGGATTGATATTGAAGTAGATGGTTATACAAAACGTATCGGTATTACGCGTCTTCATATGGAAGAAGATGCTGGTAAACTAACGCATGCTGGTGACCATTCACTTGTTGACTTTAACCGTCAAGGGACACCGCTTGTAGAAATCGTTTCTGAGCCGGATATTCGTACAGCAAATGAAGCGTACGCTTACCTTGAGAAATTAAAATCGATTATCCAATATACAGATGTTTCAGACTGTAAAATGGAAGAAGGTTCACTGCGCTGTGATGCCAATATTTCTATCCGCCCATATGGTCAAGAAGAATTCGGTACAAAAACAGAGCTTAAAAACTTGAACTCATTCAACTACGTTCGTCGTGGGATTGAGCACGAAGAGTTACGCCAAGCGGACGTATTACTATCAGGTGGCGTAATTGATCAAGAAACACGTCGTTTCGATGAGAAAACAGGTAAAACAATTTTAATGCGTGTGAAAGAAGGAACAGATGATTATCGTTACTTCCCAGAGCCAGATTTAGTGCGTCTGTCAATCGACGATGAATGGCTAGAGCGTGTAAAATCAGAAATTCCTGAACTTCCAGATGCTCGTAAAAAACGCTATGTAGAAGAATTAGGGTTAACACCTTATGACGCTGGCGTGCTTGTTATTTCTAAAGAAATTTCGGATTTCTTTGAAGCGATGGTAGCAGACGGAGCTGACGCAAAACTTTCTGCAAACTGGTTAATGGGTGATGTCTCTGCTTATTTAAATGCGGAACAAAAAGATTTAAAAGATACCGCATTAACACCAGAAAACCTTGGAGGCATGGTGAAGTTAATTACGGACGGTACTATTTCTTCTAAAATCGGTAAAAAAGTCTTTGCTGAATTAGTAGAAAACGGTGGTTCAGCTAATGACATCGTCAAAGCAAAAGGATTAGTACAAATTTCTGATGAAGGTGCATTATTAGCGATCGTAACAGAAGTGTTAGATAACAATGCACAATCAATTGAAGACTTTAAAAACGGTAAGGATCGTGCCATTGGCTTCTTAGTTGGACAAATTATGAAAGCCACAAAAGGCCAAGCGAACCCACCAATGGTTAATAAATTATTACAACAAGAAATTGCAAAACGCTAATTTTTTGTCATAACAATGAGTCAAGAGAGTGTTTCACTTTCTTGGCTTTTTCAATGCAAAGATTGTACATACTAACAAATAGTAGCACTAAATAGTTGTCTAAATAGCGTATTCATAGCAAAATATAGAATAGAACAACCATATCAATGAAAAAGGGGATAAGTATATGAAAACTGAACAACAATATTTTGACGAAGCCATTTCAATTCAACAATATATGGACAATATGTCAACGCTAAAAGAAGACAGCTTCCGTATTTATGATGGCTTTGAAGTCCCAATGAACGATGGTTTCGTAGCTTTATTAAAAGAGAAACAACCAAAAATATTAACAATTACAGAAGATTGGTGCGGTGATGCGATGCTAAATAACCCAATTATTCGCCGTATCGCAGAGGCAGCTGGATTAGACATGCGTGCAGTTTTACGCGATGCAGATACAGACTTAATCGACCGCTATTTAACAAACGGTGGCCGTGCCATTCCAATGTATATTTTGTTAAACGAATCCGGTCATGTGATCGGTAAATGGGGCCCACGTGCACCTGAGTTACAAAATATTGTTGTGACAAAAAGAGCGACTTTACCGGATAAAGAAGATCCAACATTTGAGGAAGCGCAAAAAGCCATTTACGCAGAAATTCGTGAAGAGAATCTGACAACTAAGGCAAATTGGCATTATGTATATGAAGATTTCAAGAAACATGTAACAGCAGCATTACAATCATAGAGCATTTGCTTACATGCAATAGCTAAAGTGCATAAGACGTGTTTGTACAGAGCATCGTGCTAGTTTACGGTGTCGCACTGCGTATTTAATGACCAATGCAACAATTCAGCGTTTTAATCGTTGAAAGTATTAGAATCTTATGAAGCAGGAAGGTATGTTATGAAACGAGCAAGAATCATTTATAATCCTACATCTGGGCGAGAAGCGTTTAAAAAGCATCTACCAGAAGTATTGGAGAAACTAGAGGTAGCAGGCTATGAGACATCTTGTCACGCAACAACTTGTGAAGGCGATGCGATAGAAGCAGCAAAAAACGCAGTAGAACGTGGATTTGATATTATTATAGCAGTTGGTGGAGATGGGACCTTAAATGAGGTTGTTTCCGGTGTAGCTCAATTCGAAAAACGACCAAAGATTGGTCTTATTCCAATGGGGACAACAAATGATTTTGCACGTGCTATTCATATTCCACGAAATATTGATGAAGCCGTTGATATTATTATTAAAGGCGATACCTTACCAGTTGATGTTGGATTGTTAAATGGAGAACGCTATTTCATCAATATTGCTGCTGGAGGACGTATTACGGAGCTAACGTATGAAGTGCCAAGCAAAATGAAAACAATGCTAGGGCAATTAGCTTACTATTTAAAAGCAGTTGAAATGATTCCATCTATTAAAGCATCACATATGCGCATTGAATATGATGGAGAAGTATTTGATGGAGATGCCATGATGTTTTTATGTGGCTTAACGAATTCTGTTGGCGGTTTTGAAAAGCTTGCACCGGATGCAAGCATAAACGACGGCTACTTTACTTTATTAGTATTGAAAAAAGTGAGCCTGCCAGAGTTTATTCAACTTGCTGCAATGGCGTTACGTGGCGAGCATTTAAAGGATGACCGTGTGATTTATAAAAAAGCGAGCGTTGTGAAAGTAACGACGGACAGTGAAGTGCATTTAAATCTAGATGGGGAATATGGTGGCGATGCACCTGCCACATTTGAAAACTTAAAACGTCATATTGAAATGTTTGTACCGCTCGAAGCTATTCGGGAAGAAGACCGCATTTAAACAAGAAGTATGATTATGGGTAATTTACTAAAATTAAGTTAAAATATTTTGCAAACATGTTCTTGTTTGTATTTATTTACCTCTTAAATTGGGTATGTGAACGAAATAAGAAAAATGTTTGGCAAATGTGCGTATATTACTTGAACAAAATTTGAAACCTTTATAATAGGCCGAAATATCGGTCCATTATAAAGGTTTTTTTCGAGTAATAGTGGAAGATATGGGTATGGATAAGGGAAAGGAAGTGGTGCAATTTGTATAAGTCACAGGAAAGGAAACTTATTTGGTTAAGCTTCGGTGTTGCAATTATTATGCTACTTTCCATACTTGGAAGAATATTTGGAAGTTAGGGGGGCAATTTAGATGATTAATGAATCAGCAGTCTTTTGGAGTCGTGCATTAACGGAGCTGACGTTAACGTTCCACATCATATATGCAACGATTGGTGTTGGTGTGCCATTAATGATTATGCTTGCACAATGGACTGGATATAAAAAGAATGATGAGCATTATATTTTAATGGCGCGCCGTTGGGCAAGAGGTTTCGTCATTACCGTTGCTGTGGGGGTTGTAACAGGAACTGCAATTGGCTTGCAATTATCGTTACTATGGCCGAATTTTATGCAACTTGCAGGGCAAACGATTGCATTACCACTTTTTATGGAAACCTTTGCATTTTTCTTTGAAGCCATTTTCTTAGGCATTTACTTATATACTTGGGATCGATTCGATAGTCAGAAAAAGCATATGCTGCTACTCATTCCTGTCGCTGTAGGGGCATCAATGTCAGCTGTCTTTATTACAATGGTCAATTCTTTTATGAACGCACCACGAGGCTTTGATATTGTAGACGGTCAACTTGTTAATATTCAACCGTTTCTTGCCATGTTTAACCCAGCAATGCCAACGAAAGTAGCGCACGTTGTCGTAACAGCCTATATGACATCGGCATTTGTGTTAGCGGCCATTGCAGCTTACCGTATGCTAAGAGGATCCGATCATATTTACCATAAAAAATCATTGTTTTTACTGATGAAAATTGGTTTAGTTGCATCGATTGCTTCTGCAATTATTGGTGATTTCTCAGGTAAATACTTAGCGGAATACCAACCAGAAAAATTAGCTGCTGCAGAATGGCATTTTGAAACAACAGATAAAGCATCACTTATTTTACTCGGCGTATTAGATGGTGAAGAGGTCAAGTATGCGATTAAAGTGCCGTATGCTTTAAGTATACTTGCACGTAATAATCCAACTGCAGAAGTTATTGGCTTAGATCAATTTGCAGAGGAAGACCGACCACCACTGTATATCCATTATCTTTTTAATATTATGGTCTTTATCGGCATGTTCATGGTACTTGTGTCCTTGCTTTACGTAGTAGGGAAACCACGCGGCTGGCTCTTTATTCATTCGCGCTGGTTTAGATGGATTATCGTTGCAGGTGCACCACTGTCCATTATTGCGATTGAAGCAGGTTGGTGGCTTGCAGAAGTAGGGCGTCAACCGTGGATTTTGTATGGCATTATGCGCACAGCAGAAGGTGCCACAACGAGCGATCATGTGGATTTAATGATGCTGTTATTTACAGGCGTTTACGCAGTACTTGGAATAGGTAGTACTGTCGTATTAGTTCGTATGTTTAAAAAGAACCCAATTGAGCAAGAAATTGAAGATCGACATACTGAAAAGGGCGGTGACATCATATGACATTAGAGGTATTAGGAATTTCAGTATTGTGGATTTTCCTGTTTGGCTATGTGATGATTGCATCGATTGATTTTGGCGCAGGTTTTTTCAATGCTTACAGTTTGCTTATTGGCAAAAACCATATTATCACCAATGTCATTAAGCGTTATTTATCGCCTGTTTGGGAAGTAACGAATGTCTTTTTAGTGTTTTTCTTTGTAGGGATGGTAGGGTTCTTCCCACAAACAGCCTTCTACTATGGAACGATTTTACTTGTGCCCGTTAGTATTTCATTAGTGCTGCTTGCCATTCGAGGCTCGTATTATGCGTTTGAGGCGTATGGTGCACGTGGGCATATTGGTTATACGCTGACATATGGCGTAACTGGCTTATTAATTCCAGCTTCATTATCAGTTGTATTTGCAATAGCCGGTGGGGGCTATGTGGACATCGTGGATGGGCAACCCGTATTAAACTATTGGACATTATATACAAGTACATTTGCTTGGAGTATTGTCGTACTAAGTATAGCGGCTGTCTTGTATATATCCGCCGTATTTTTAACATGGTATGCAAATAAAGCAACCGATGTAGAAGCTACTAATTTAATGCGAAAATATGCACTCATTTGGGCAGCGCCATTAATAATTAGCGCACTTGGCATTATGTATGAAATGAAATCCATTAACCCTGAAAGCTATCAACATATGCTCAACTTATGGTGGATGTTTGCCATTTCCGCCGTATTATTTATTATTACGGTCATCTTGATATGGATGCGAAAAAATTATGGGCTCGCTTTAGGATTATTAATTGCACAGTTCGCTGTAGCATTTTTTGCTTATGGAATAGCGCAATATCCATATTTACTGTATCCATATTTAACGATTTACGATAGCTTTACGAACACGCAAATGGCCATTTCATTAGTGATTGTCTTTGTTTTAGGATTATGCTTGCTTCTCCCTTCACTGTATTTATTGTTGAAATTATTCTTATTCAATAAAAATTATGTGACAGGAAAAGAAGACCATCATGCATAGGAGGGGATAGCGATGGATAAAATTGAAATCTTTTATGCACCATTTATAGTAGTTATTCTTAGTATTATTATTATGTTTTGGTGGGCGCCAAAAGATGATTATGTAAGAAAAAATAACAAAAAGAGTCGCGAGTAGCGGCTCTTTTTTAGCACTAGAGGAAGCTCGTTATTGTCTAGGCGAAGAAAAACACGTGTCCAACTTGACAGTTGTCGTTCGCAGTCAAGAACAACATTAATTCAAGCCTTGTTCTTTTTTCCTCCGCTATCACATGCTACAATAAGGAGATTGAAATGGAGGATGTACGAATGTCAGCACCCGTAAAAAAGAATGACCAATTAACAGTTTATATAGAAGATTTAACACATGATGGCAATGGTGTCGCTAAAGTCGATGGTTATCCATTATTTATTCAAGGGGCATTACCAAATGAAACAGCAGAAATTCACGTGTTAAAAACATTAAAAAATTATGGTTTTGCCAAAGTGGTAGAAATCATTAAACCATCACCAGATCGAGTAGATGCACCTTGCGATTATTTCAAGCAATGCGGCGGCTGCCAGTTACAGCACTTATCGTACGAAGGGCAGTTAAAGTGGAAGGAAAATATGGTGCGCAATGTGATGCAACGCTTAGGCAAAATTGATGCGCCTGTTTTGCCTGTGAAAGGGATGGAAGAACCTTGGCACTATCGCAATAAAGCCCAAATTCCATTTGCTACGAATGACGCAGGACAAGCCATTGCAGGTTTCTATAAAACGAAATCGCATACGATTGTCGATATGGATCATTGTCTAATCCAAATGGGCGAGGCGGACGCAATCCTTTCTGGACTAAAAAAGGAATTAGCGTCAATCGGTCTACAACCTTACAATGAAGCATCACATCATGGCATGTTGCGTCATGTCGTTATCCGTACAGCACGCGCAACAGGGGAAGTAATGGTTGTACTCGTGACGACAAAGAACAAATTCCCGCAAAAAGAAGCGGCTGTAGCGAGCATTTTAAAGCTAGTGCCGAATGTTACGTCGATTATGCAAAACGTCAATAGCGCGAAAACAAACGTTATTTTTGGTGATGAAACCATTAACCTGTGGGGCAAAGATGTCATTATCGACGCGATCGGTGATGTGCGCTTTGAAATTTCGGCACGCTCATTCTACCAAGTAAATCCACAGCAAACAGAAGTGCTATACAAGCAAGCGCTGGACTACGCTGATTTACAAGGACATGAACGTGTGATTGATGCCTACTGTGGCATCGGGACCATCTCTTTATTCCTTGCGCAAAAAGCAAAGGCCGTCATGGGTGTCGAAATCGTGCCACAAGCTATTGAAGATGCAAAACGCAATGCAGAGCTAAACGGCTTTACGAATACGTACTTTGAGGCAGGTCCCGCAGAGGAAGTAATTCCACGCTGGTATAAGGAAGGCAAGGAAGCAGATGTCCTTGTCGTCGACCCACCGCGTAAAGGCTGTGACGAAGCACTATTACAAACGATTTTAGAACAACGTCCAAAACGAGTTGTGTACGTGTCATGTAACCCAGCCACACTCGCACGCGATTTACGCATATTAGAAGATGGTGGATACAAAACACAAGAAATTCAACCAGTAGATATGTTCCCGCATTCTACACATTGTGAAGCGGTAGCGTGGTTGGAGTTAGTATAAAGAAAAAGAACGAATTTCCGATGGTGGAATTCGTTCTTTTTTTTTGTAATAAAGGTGTTATTTGGACAGGTTAGTAAAAAAATATAGTATCAACTATTAGTACCAGATGATAAAATTAATTGTTTAGGATATTGTTATGGGGGCATTAATAATATCGACACAGGCTTTTAATCTTATATGAACTGTAATTATATTCAAATGGGAGAGAATAGGAATGTCAGAAAAAGGGTATCGAACTCGTAAGGAACGAAAAAAAGCGGAAATAACAAATAATAAAAAACAAAGAAGTATAGGTATACTGAAAAAGAGATCGTTGGTTAAAAAAATAGTCATAGTCTGCTTGGTACTCGGTCTTGTTGCAACAGGAGTAGGTGCCATTACGGTCGCTTCAATAATGAAGGGGACACCTACTTTAGATTCTGCTAAGCTAATGGATCCGCTGTCTACTAAATTTTATGATAAGGATGGTAACTTCCTTTATGAATACGGCAAGGAAAAACGGACAAAAATTACATACAATCAAGTGCCGGAAGTGTTAGAACATGCTTTTATTGCTACCGAGGATTCCCGTTTTTACGAACATTTTGGGATCGACCTCAAACGGACAGCTAAGGCTATTTTTGTGAACGTAACCGGAGATTTCGGATCTCAGGGAGGTAGTACGATTACACAGCAAGTCATTAAAAATTCTTTCCTGTCTCCAGAGAAAACGTTGAAACGCAAAGTGCAAGAATGGGACTTAGCGTATCAGTTGGAAAAGGAATATTCTAAGGAAGACATTTTAATGATGTATTTAAATAAAATCTACCTTGGAAACCGCTCTTACGGAGTGGCTACCGCAGCAAAGAATTATTACGGAATTGAGTCCGATGATTTGAAAAAAATGACGCTGGCACAGGCGGCGATGATAGCCGGACTGACACAGAGTCCGAACAATTATGATCCAACCATACCGGAAAATGAAGAAGCAGCCACGAAGCGCCGACATATCGTATTAAGCTCGATGCTTCGAGATGGCTATATTACGGATAAACAAATGAAGGAAGCAGAAAAAGTTCCTGTAACAGAGGGACTTGTAGCGAAAAATACGCAGCAAAGTATGCCTTATGAAGCATTTTTGGATGCAGTTGTGAAAGAAGTAAAAGGAAAACTGAAGGATGTGGATATTAGCGAGGACGGATTGTCGATTTATACAACTCTGGATTCAAAAGCACAGGACTTTGCGGAAAAAATGATGAATACAAATGAAATCATTGCTTATCCAGATGAGAATTTTCAGGGAGCGTTCGTTTTATTAGATACCATGACGGGTGAAGTTAGGGCAATCGGGAGTGGACGAAACGACTATAAAGCCCAATTTTTAGGGCGCAACTTTGCTGTTGATATTAAACGTCAACCAGGATCAATCTTTAAGCCTATTTTTGATTATGGACCGGCGATTGAAAACTTAAAATGGTCCACGGCTCATTTAATCAACGATCGTAAGACAACTTATTCAACGGGTGAGCCCATCTCAAACTGGGATCATCAATATCATGGAACGATGACAATAAGGACGGCATTGCAATATTCATATAATATCCCGGCATTGCTTACATTAAGAGAAGTTGGGATGGATAAGGCTAAAACTTTTGCAGAACAACTTGGCATTACGTTTAACAGTAACGAAGTATATGAATCTTACTCGATCGGCAGCAATACTGTCAGTCCTTTAGATATGGCAGGGAGCTATAGTGCTTTTGGAAACAACGGATTATACAATAAACCGCATTTTGTCCAAAAGGTTGTTTTAGCGGATGGGGCAGTCGTCAATTTTGAGGAAAAACCAAAACGTGTTATGGAGGATTACACGGCCTATATGGTAACTGATATGTTACGCACAGTCGTAAATGCTGGTACAGGAACAACTGCAAATGTTCCCAGACTGGATGTTGCCGGGAAAACAGGTACAACCAATTTCGATGAACAAACGCGAGCTAAATATGGATACCCAAACGCTGCTACAAATGATAGCTGGTTTGCAGGCTATACACCTCAATACACTATGGCTGTCTGGACGGGTTACACTCAAAACGGACAGGGTAACTATATGAGTGGAAATGCGACGAAAATCTCACAGTTAATGTTTAAAGCTATGTTGGAAAATTTCGGAACGGATACTTCCAATTTTAATCAACCGGAAAGTGTCTACAGAGTGAATAATGAACTTTATATAAAAGGCGTTGCTTCTGCAGAAGTGCCACCTAAAAAAATTATCCATCCTAATAATGGAGGGCATAAAGAGAAACTCAAAAAAGAGGAAAAGAAACAAGATAAAGAGGAAAAGAAACTGAAAAAAGAAGAAGAGAAAATCAAAAAAGAAGAAGAGAAGCGTCGGAAAAAGGAAGAGAAGGAACAAAAGCATGGTTAGATAATTATTTCTTACCAACTGTTCATTAAGACAATAGATTAGTAAACTGAAAATCTTATAGCTTTGTTTCTAACAAAGAGGAAAAAATTATAAAGAAATTACCAATATCTTATGTGTTACCTCATTCACTCCGCACATTGTGAGGCAGTTGCGGGGTGGCATTAGTATAATAAAGAAGAACGAATTTCCAGTAGTGGAATTCGTTCTTTTTCGTTTTTCTAAAGGATAAACGTTACTTTCGAAGAAGTATATAAGAATGCATTTGTTAAAATTTTCTATGGAGGCGAACGAATGAAAACAGAATTTATGATAACCGTCGTGATCATTTTAGGACTGGTCATTGCGATAGATAAAATATACGGGAAAATTAATATAGAAAATTATTCTCCTATTTGGGAGTATTTTTCTAAAGCCCTTCTCTATGGGTTTATTGCGAGCGTTACATTATTTTATGAAAAAGATTCGTTACGCGATGTGAATACGCTAGAATGGGCTATTGTTGCCGTTTCCATCATAGAAGGAACAGGGAACTATATTAATTATGTAAAAGAATCAAAAAAGAGAAAAAAACAAAAGATTTGAATTTAATTTAGACATCATCATTAACCATCAGCACCTCTTGTGTTGCATATACCAAACATTGTGGAGTGGTAGCATGGCTAAAGTTAGTATAATGAAAAAAGAACGGATGCTTGAAGTAGAATTCGTTCTTTTTGCATTGTTTAATAAAGATTTAAAGAGTTGATGTGAGAAAGAGAAAAGGATGCAACTCTGCATAGTGCAGAATTACATCCTCCTTCAAGGAAAAAAGTTAATTATCCTTTTTGAACGTTTGTTGCTTGAGGGCCACGTTGCCCTGCTTCAATATCAAACGTTACTGGTTGTCCTTCTTCCAAAGATTTGAAACCTTCGCCTTGGATAGCTGAGAAATGTACGAATACATCTTCGCCACCTTCACGTTCGATAAATCCAAAACCTTTTTCTGAGTTAAACCATTTTACTGTACCTTTTTCCATGAGAAAAAACCTCCGTTGCGTATCCGCTATTTATTACTATTCTTGCCTTCATTACATAAATCACAGATTTGCAACTTTGTAAAGTCAAAAATAACTTTCGTAGAGATAATAACATCATTAAAATAGAATTTCAACTACATAGAGTAAGAAAAAATGTTACAAAAGTGTGAAAAATCATTTGGATGAAAGACTGAAGAAGTCCGTACAGTGAGGCGTTACCTGCAGCTCATTTATTTGTAAATTTTTGCGTAGATTGTAGCTGGCGTAGTTTACTTGTGACAGCAAATTGTGTTTTAGGAAAGTGTCTGAAAGCAGCTCGGTGTATCTTGTAAGCTACAGTGAAAATTTATTTATATGCACTGTAAGCCTTACAAGCCATAGCTCCACATAATATTTACCAATATTTTCTTGTATAAAAATAAAGATAATTTTGCTAAGATATCTTTTGAAATAATGAACCTTTAATACGGTCCAGAGAGGCTGAAAAGGGATACATGGAATTTTAAGTTATTATGTACGTAATATCTTTGCTTATTCATGCCCTTTTGTCTATTTGGACGAAAGGGCTTTTTATTTTGCCATTAGCTGTGATTACACAACTAACGTACCTCTTTTAAAGGAAGTCCAGTGAGGCTTAAAAGGAGAATGGAAACGTTATATTTATATAGATACATCCATTCATTCGTAAATAAAAGAGATTTATTTTCATCTAGAACATACTGGAGGATAGAAGAATGGATTATCGAAAAAAGACCGTAGTCGCATCGGTAGCAGGTTTAACATTAGAAGGCATGGACATCATGTTTATCTCATTTGCGATGACAATGATTATTGCTGAATTTAACATTGATTTAGCAACGGGAGGACTAATTTCTTCCATAACAAACGTCGGGATGCTTTTAGGAGGCATTATTTTCGGTGTATTAGCGGATAAGTATGGTAGGGTAAAGGTCTTTACCTATACCGTTCTCTTATTTGCAATTGGTACAGCGTTAACAGGATTAGCGACGAGCATTGAACAAGTATATCTATTTAGATTTATCGCAGGAATAGGTGCCGGCGGAGAATACGGTATTGGGATGGCACTTGTTGCAGAAGCATGGCCGAAAAACAAACAAGGGCGTGCGTCTTCATATGTTAGTGTAGGGGCGCAATATGGTGTTATTTTAGCTGCCTTACTAAGTGCAATTATTCTTCCTACTTTAGGTTGGAGAGCATTGTTCTTTGTAGGTGTAGTACCTGTTATTTTTGCCTTTATCGTAAGAAAGAATTTAGATGAATCACCTGAGTGGCTCGCTGCTCAGAAAAATAAAAAAGCTAGTAAGAAAGCAGAAAAGGGTAAGTTGGTCCAATTGTTTGAAACACCACGAACAGCGATGACAACCATTTCTTTAATCATCATGGCAACGGTGCAAATTGCCGGTTATAACGGTTTAATGATCTGGTTACCATCAATGTTGCAACAGTCACAAGGTTTATCTGTTTCTGGCTCTGCTCTTTGGACAATTAGTACAGCGGTTGGCATGATTATTGGGATGTTAACCTTTGGACTATTTTTAGATCGATTTGGTGCTAAGCGTGCCTTTGGCATCTTCCTTATTGCTTCAGCATGTGCAGTATTCTTATACTCATATGCTACTGGTAGTGCGGGTGTCCTAATAGGTGGTGCAATCGTCGGCTTCTTCTCAAATGGGATGTTCGCCGGTTATGGTGCATTGATTGGAAGTCTATATCCAGTGCAAATTCGCAGTACGGCCACAAACACAATATTCAACTTTGGTCGTGCGATTGGTGGTTTCTCACCAATCCTAGTCGGCTATATTTTACAAAGTTATGATATGAAAGTTGCGATGCTTTACTTAGCAGGATTATATTGTATTTCCTTTATTGTTATGCTCATGCTTAAAAAAGAGCATGTAGGAAATATAAGCGAAACGATATAAAAAGGAAGACCATCCATTAAAATGCTTTGGCGTTTTAATGGGTGTTTTTTTTATGAACAAGTCTGCTTTCACTGACTTGACTTAGAAATACAATTATCGGTATATTGTTATAATTTTTGTAAAAATTATTGTGTAAAAGTGTTTTAACTGTTATTTTATTGAATTTCATAGCGGTAAACCTTATAAAATATAGTAATTTTAAAGGTTGACACAGAAAAAACGCAATACTATAATTATTTCAAACAATTAAATATGCCTCACTTTTCCGATAGTGAGGTAGAGGCGCGACAGTTAATAGTATCTAATGGAGTCCGAGAAGACGAAGAGGTTAGGTAGAAGGAAATGTCGCCGAAGTGTATGGTGAGTTCTCGCCATCATATGCTGGGTCTGTAGCGAATAGCTGCAGGACTGTCTTCGTAAACACTGGTGTTTATGAAGTTGTGCTATCTCTGTTTAGACAAACAGTGGGGAATTTTAAATGGTCCATTCATTTTTAGTTTCTAGCTTTAAAATGAGTAGGTCATTTTTTGTGTTAGACAGATTCTTTTGCACAAAGAGTCTGTCTTTTTTATTTGTCTAGCCATTTCGGAATAAGAGGGTACTTGGAGGAATTACTATGGATAACACATCAACATTATATTACGAATTTTTACCGACTGACGGTCAAAAAATAAACGTGAACCCGGATAAAACAGCATTACTCATTGTCGATATGCAACATCAGTTTATTAGCCGTGACGGATTAGACGCACAGGTTGCTAGAGAAAAGGGCATGTTTGAGCAGTGGGCATACTTTTTTGATCGTATCGACAATTTAACGATTCCGAACAATAAAAAACTATTAGAATTTTTCCGTGCGAATCAATTAGAAGTTACTTTTGGTCGCATTGCTTGTCATCACAAAGATGGACGAGACCGTTCACCTGTCCAACGCCGTCCTGGCTGGAACAATATTTTATTGCCAATTGGTGACCCAGGAGCGGAGATGGTCGAAGAATTAAAGCCTCTGGATGATGAAATTGTTGTCAATAAAACGACAGATAGTGTATTAAGTGGCACGAACTATGAATTTTTATTGCGCAATATGGGCATTGAAACAGTCGTTTGTACAGGGGTTGTCACAGATCAATGTGTTGCTTCAACAGTACGAAGCTTAGCGGACGCAGGCTTTGAAGTGATTTTAGTGGAAGATGCATGTGCAGCAGCAACACAACAGCTTCATGATGCTGAAATTATGATTATGAATCAAATTTATTGCCAAGTGATGAGTACAAATGAAGTCATTGATTTAGTAACAGAAGAACTTGCAAAACGCGAATCAGTGAATGTGTGAGAGGAAATAGACGATGAGTCAAACAGCCAATGATCATACACCACAGTTAAAACGTGTTTTAACATTAAAAGATTTAGTTATTTATGGTATTGCTTTTATGACACCGATCGCGCCAGCTTATATTTATGGCTTTGCAGCAGAATCCACAGGTGGGATGTTGCCATTAGCCTACTTGGTTGCGATGGTGGCCATGATGTTTTCTGCCTATAGTTACGGTCGAATGGCGGCCGTTTTTCCAAATGGAGGGTCAACGTATACATATACACAACGTGCCATTAATCCGCATTTAGGATTTTTTGCAGGATGGGCCATGTTTATGGATTATGTTTTAGTGCCACTCATTGTCTTTATGGTAGGTGCGTCCTATGCGAATGCATTAATACCCTCTATTCCGTATTGGGTATGGGTGTTATTCATTGCAGGTATTATTACGATTGTCAATATTTTAGGTATTGGCATCGCAGCGAAAACCAATCAAATTCTCGTGCTATTTATGGGCGTTGTCGTCGTTATTTTTGTGATTTTTTGTGTGAAGACAATTGTCGGTGGGGATAGTGGTACGTCGCTCTTTTCTGTTGTGCCGTTCTTCAACGATGAAAAATTCGTTATGTCGGCTATTATTTCAGGTGCAGCCATGGCCTGCTTCTCATTTTTAGGGTTTGATTCGATTACAACGCTTTCTGAAGAAGCCGTTAATCCAAAAGATGATATTTGGAAGGCAGCGATTTTAGCTTGTTTAATCGGAGGACTAATTTTTATTGGGCAAGCGTATGTAGCACAACTTGTATGGCCGGATGTAACAAACTTTAGCTCAGCGGATACGGCTTTATTTGATATTGCAGAAAAAGCAGGTGGAGCTGTTCTGGCAACACTTTATACGGTTGCGATTATTGTATCGACAGTGACAGCTGGTTTAACAGGACAAGCAAGTGCATCTCGTTTAATGTTCAGTATGGGGCGTGATGAAGTGCTTTCGAAAAAGTTTTTCACACACTTACATCCAAAATATCAAACACCGGTTTACAATATTTTATTAATGTGTGCGATTAGTGTTTTAGGAGCGCTGTTTTTATCAGCTAATTTCGTAGCAGAATTAATGAACTTTGGTGGCCTGACAGGATTTATGTTTGTCAACTTGTCAGTGATTGTCTATTACTTCTTCCGTAAAAAAGAACGGAAAATCATTCGCTACTTATTAATTCCTGGGCTAGGTTTTAGTATTTGTTTCTACTTATTTATTAATTTATCACCAATGACATTAAAGATAGGCTTTATCTGGCTAGCAATCGGCTTTATCTATGCTGTTATTACGACAAAAGGCTTCAAAAAGAAACCACCAACTTTTACAGAATTATAAAATACCTTTGCGAGGGTTGCGGCTTCCTGTGCTGAGCGGAAAGCACCGCAGCAGTGGATAACAACAACATAGCAAAACGTGTTAGATTGATGGTATGGCACCTTTCAACTATGCAAACAGATTGATTTATTAGCTATTGACTTTTTTGCAATAGATAAAAAAATAGAAGAGTGCACTAGATGATGGTAGCGAAGGCGGTGACTCCTGCGGGAACAGCACATAATGTAAGACGCAACAAACCGCGCGTTAGCGAGGGTTGCGGCTTACGGTGTGCCCGCGGAAAGCACCGCCGCAGCGGACATCAACGATGAAGCAAAAAGTGTTAGATTGAGCGAATCAATCTAACACTTTTTCAATTTTGTCTCTAATTAATTATGTTTAAGGAAGTCTTTATCCATATAGGCTGGATTAGGATATTTATAAAAACCTTCTCCTGAAGATACGCCCATTTTCCCTAAATCGATATACTCCGCTTTAATTTTTTCCGCTATGATTTTTGCCATTGGGTCATTGTCTGCCTTCATCATATTTAAGTTATATGGTGTTTCCATACCAACGATATCTAAAAATCCGAACGGTCCTGCTGGTGAACCTGTTGAAATCATCCAGTTTTTATCGATTGTATGTGGGTCTGCAATGCCATTTGCCCACAGTGCCATACCAGCACTTAAAAACGGTACAGTTAATGAATTTAAAATATAGCCGGGTTGTTCCTTCTTTAAATGGAATGGAATCATGCCAATCGTACGGGCAAATTCAATTACTTGTTCCGTGTACTGTGGATCAGTGCCTGCGTGGCCCATTACTTCCGCTGTGTTGTTTTTCCAAATTGTATTGGCAAAGTGTAATGCTAAAAACTTCTCAGGTCGGCCTGTGAATTGTGCAAATTGACTAGGTAACAAAGTAGAAGAGTTTGATGCAAAAACAGTTTTTGCTGGTGCTACTTTTGCTAGTTGCTCATAAAATGATTGCTTAATGTCAATACGCTCTGGTACCGCTTCTATCACTAAATCTACATCAGCTACTGCTTGTGCTAAATCAGTGTAAAATGAAAAGCCTGCCAATGTTTTCGCTGCTCGTGCATCATCATTAAAATATTCTCCATATGTGTGTGATAACGATTGCAATCTTTCTTTTGCTGTTGCAATTGCTTCATCGTTAATGTCATAGACATTCACTTCATAACCAAAAAATGCAGTTTGAAAAGCAATTTGACTTCCTAATACACCGCTACCTGCGACTAATATTTTTTTATATTCCATGTCTAATACCTCATTTCTTTATTTAAATACCCTTAGTTGAGCAAAATAACAAAACAAAGTTGTTACAACTAGAGTGTAAATGATAGAGTAAAGGCAAAGATACCGGCATTTTAGGGTATATTAATTGAAAATAAACATGCAAATGTAGGTGTATTATGACGAAAATAAACTTCCAATATGTACTGTTTCATAAAATTCATCATCAAGATATAGCTTATGCGTGGAATCAGCATGTGCAAACGAAAAAAGAGTTAAGTGAGCAAGAAATTATTCAAATTGGTTACTGGTATCGCTCCTGGTTAACGTTTTTAAATGGTCAGTTAAAACATAAAACGATTCAACGGGAGGAGCTCATTAACTGGGCGACGATGCATAGTCGACTGTTACCAGAAAAATTACTCACGATATTTCCTTCCATGTCTTATGCCGCAACAAAAGATGTACTAGGACAAATTAAGCATCCGTATACAGATGACATGTTACAGTATCACGATAAAATACTGGATGTTTTACGTCTTGTAAACAGTAAAGTTATTCAAACACCTATCAAGGTTGAATTAACGCTTGAAAGTTTGCTAAAGTTACAACGTTTTAGCAAATTGCTTATACAATTAGATGGCGTCGATCATATGCCAACCATCTTATCGAAAGCACAAGAAAACTTCGGTTATCAACGGGTGATATTTCATAGCTATAATCCTTGGCTTCATGAATTTTCGAATGTATACGGCTCTGAGCTACACAAAGTACAAATACTAAAAGGCAAGCTAGAAGAAGTGCCGGTCTTTGCTATTAAAAAGCCACTCTATTTAGAACAACCAGCGCCCTATATCAATCCGATTGCAATTGACATCTTGAATTTATCGACGATTATTTTTATTCCAATACAGCAAAATGGCCAATTATTTGGTTGGTTAACGTTTGATCAATGTGGAATGCCCTTTTCCTATAGCGAAGAGGAAATGCATCTACTAGAAGAAGCAGGGAACTTATTAGGCTGTTACTTTTCACGGACACGCAGTACACAGCGCCTATTACATGATTTAAAGCTAACTGATAAAGACTTGGCTGTTTTATTTTTATTAGCAGAAGGGTTCAGCAATAAAGAAATGGCAGAGCTTCTCGTTGTCAGTGAGTACACAATTCGTGACTATATTCAAAAACTACTAACGGTCTTTAACGCAAAAAACCGTACGCAAATTATTGCGACGGCTTTTCGAATGGCTGTGTTAGAATAAGTGAAAACGTTGAGCGAAAGGGTGGCTAGGACAGAATCCTAGTTAATTTAAATAGGCATTCATGATTTTCTAATCGTGAATGCCTTTGTTTTGTCTGCTAGGCAGCCGTTGTTCTCCGTTCCGGACGGCTTTAGCTAATTTTTTCGCGAGAGCGCGAAAAAATGGATCTTCCGCTCGTGTCGTGCTGTTCCCGCAGAAGTCGCGGCCTCCACTCCGAATCAATTAATATTACCGCTGACAGAGGCTGGATATAGTTATGTCCCAGCCTCTTTTTAGTTTTATCAGTAAATACTTCATTTAGATGTGTGGCTCGCCAATATGATGAAAAAGGGACGCTGTTAATTCTCGACGTATTTGCTTAATATGTTTTTCCATCAGTTGTTTCGCTTGCATGGCATCGCCGGCAGCAATGGCCAAGTAAATTTCTTTATGTTCATCAATCGTCTCTTGTGTACGTTCTACATTTTTTAAGCGTTCTGTTCGGGTTACGCGGATTGTATCTTGCATATGTTCACTTAGCGTTTGGAACAATTGGGAAAAGATTGTATTGTGTGTAGCAAGAACAATGTTCATATGGAAGCTTAGGTCAGCTTGAATGCCTAATTCCACATCATTTTTAACTCGATCCATCATTTCTAATGCTTGACCGATGCGTGCTAAATCTTCAGAAGTGGCACGTTGGGAAGCTAAAAAGGCACATTCTACTTCCAGTGTTTGACGAAGCTCTAACATTTCATATACGAGTTTTTTTTCCGTTTTTAAAATAGTGGAGGAAAGCTTTTCACCGATTGAATGACTTTCCGATGATTTAATAAAGCTGCCACTGCCTTGCTTAATATCAATAATCCCTTTTATTTCAAGCTTGCGAAGAGCCTCTCTAACCGACGTGCGACTGACATGAAAACGACTCGCTAATTCTCTTTCCGTCGGGAGCTTTTCTCCAGGCTGTAATGCCCCATTTAAAAAATATTCAGTTATTTGGTCAACGATGACTTGATAGGCTTTTTTCTTTGTTTGCAGCATTCCCTATGTCCTTCCCCTCAATTACATAGTTAAAGTAAACGTTTTAATCATACAGAAATAGTTTCATGTTATCAATCAAAGAAAAAGATTAATTATTGATATTTTCAGAATATTAAGTATAATAATAATGGTTGGACCAATTTTACAGTCGTGGAAATTGGTCTGACCTATATATTTAAAATTAAACAACTAGAATAGCGAAAAACAAGTTC